>JBEBQJ010000225.1:0-6856 GCA_040395455.1 Sphingobacterium yanglingense
CCTTTTATTTAAGGAGAAACGATGGATAGCTGTAATATTTTTGATAGCTAGTAGAACTTTTCATTGAAGTTGACCAAGAAGAGTTCTCGTGTAGCTCGAGTAATACCGGTATAGAGCCATCTCAAAAATTCGGTGTTTAACATTTCATCTGTCATATAGCCTTGGTCGACAAAAACGAGAGGCCATTGCCCCCCCTGAGCTTTGTGACAGGTAATGGCGTATGCAAATTTGATCTGTAAAGCGTTGTAATAAGGATCTTTTTTTATTGCTTCTAGTCGATCTTTCTTTTGTGCAATGTCAGCATAGTCTTTGGCGATGGATTCGTAGAGCTGCTGCTGTTGTTCGTGAGGTAAGGATGGTGCATCTACATGAAGGCTGTCTAAATTGACACGACAACGGATTGCATCGCCTTCATTGTTGTCCATAAATTCAAGATAGAGATCTGCAAATCGAAAACCATGCATCTCATGTATATTACCTACTTTTCGAATTACGGCCATATCACCGTTTGCAATAAAACCGGTGTGTTGTTCGTCATGTTGCTGTAACCAATAATAATTGTTTTTGACGACCATAATACGGTCAGATCCGGTTATCTCTTCCTCACGAAATAAGATCTGATTACGGATGTGTTTGTTGTAAAGATTGGCAGATTTATTCGAACGGCAGATAACCATACAGTTCTCGATATCAAATTTATCATATGCGTAGTGTAATCCCTCAATGAGTTTATCTCCGTTCATCCTAAAAATATCGGTAAAGCCTTTTGTTGCGAACTTCGGAAAAGTGTATTGAGGAGACTCTTCGTCAAAACGTATTTCGTTTCTTATTTTTGTAGCATTGAATAAAATACCAGAACCCTTTTCTTGTCGAACGACGTCTGTCAGCTCGTAGGTATGTATGTCAAGGCCAAATTCAGACTGCATAAATTCAGGATTTAAAGCAGGACTGTTACTTAATCCGACGGGGGGTAATTGAGCGCTGTCTCCTACGAATATCAAACAACAGTTTTTGCCAGATTGCACATAGGATATCAAGTCGCTTAGTAAGCCGCTGGAGAATAGACTGAACCCCTCTGTTGTAATCATGGAAGCTTCGTCAACAATAAATAAAGTGTTTTCATGAAGGTTCTCAGCAAGCTCGAAATCCATCTGAAGTGAAGTGACGTTGCGTTTACGATATATTTTTTTGTGAATTGTTAAAGCATTTCTTCCTGAATAAGCTCCCATAACTTTGGCAGCACGGCCGGTAGGGGCTAGCAATACGCTTTTCTTTCGGAGAGTGGGAAGGCTATTGACCAATGCGCTTATTATTGTTGTTTTTCCGGTCCCGGCATAACCTTTAAGGATGAAGCAGGAGGTGTTGGAAAAAGTGTGCAGAAATTCGGATAAGAGAAGAAATACTTCCTTCTGCTGGTCTGTTGGAGCCCAAGCGAATTGTTGTAAAAGCAAATTGTTGATGAACACGTTCAAAGTTATCTAAAAAGGTTTGTCATTTCAATTGTAAAAGCTAATTTTGTTTGATTGGGCGATTTATTTTTATCTTATCACACATATGAATTATACAGCGGACGATTTTCATTTTCACTACGTAGCAACTTATTCACTTCTCATTCAGAGTGATTTTCAGAATGATCATCTTGTGGTAATGGATGAAGATAAGCAGGTATTAATCTATATGACCTATGATAATCAAAATCCTTCTGCAGAAGCGATGAAGATATTGAGTCTGCCGTTTAAAAGGGTGTGTGTGAATCTTCCACATCAAGACTTGATTTGGGTACCTTCAGAAGTGTATCATGAAACGGAAAAAGGCTTGTATGTAGACTATTTTGCTGAAAATGACATTAACAGGATTCTATCTAAGGATATCGAGGTTCTAGGGGTTACTGCGTTGTTTCAATATGACCAATTATTGTACAGTCGTTGGAAGAAGATTTTTGATGAAGTAGATTTTGTGCCTTATTTTGAGGTGGTTATAAAGCAGGCGCAAAGCTATTTGCCTATTCAGGGTGAAGTCCTAGGAGTCCATTTGTACGATAATCAAGCCGATATATTTTTGTTTGTAAATGGCGAGTTGAGGTTGTATAATACCTTTGAGATAGCTACACCTGATGATCTTAGCTATTTTGTTTTAAATGTATTTAAGAACTTTTCGATTAAAGGCAGAGTGTCTAAAATATTACTTAGTGGAACATCGAGAGATTCTGAATGGTTTGAGCGGTTGAATAGATATGCGGAGTGGGTTGATATGATTCAACCTAAAGAGAAGTGGATTACAAGCAATAGTGAGGTATCGCAACGCTTGGAAGAATTGAATGTTTTAGTGGATAGTGTGTCATGCGTATAATTGGAGGGACATTGAAGGGGATTAGACTTAATCCTCCAACTAATTTGCCAGTTCGCCCCACGACTGATATCGCTAAAGAGGCATTGTTCAATATTCTACAGCAATATGTTGAATGGGATGAGGTGAAATGTTTGGACTTATTTTGTGGAACAGGAAATATTTCGTTCGAATTGGCGTCGCGAGGGGCAAAGGAGGTGGATGCAGTGGATATTCATAATAAATGCTTGTTGTATGTTCGTGAGGTAGCTGCTAAACACAATTTAGATAGGATTCGTACACGAAAAGCTGATGTTCTCAAATTTGTACAGAGTTGTAAAGATTCGTTCGATTTTATTTTTGCTGATCCTCCTTACGATATCGGAGTGTTGCCTCAATTGGCAGAACTGATTCTAACTAACGGTTTGTTGACTCCTGGCGGTATCTTGGTGGTAGAGCATCCGACGATGCGTAAATTAGCCCCACATGATTACCATTTGGAAACTAGGACATACGGAAATTCGTCGTTTAGCTTTTATAGGCAACCTGACATGGATAGCAGTGCTGGTGCCGGAAATATTGAATAAAAGATAATATTTAATGTAGATATGAAAATAGCCGTTTTTCCAGGGTCGTTCGACCCCTTTACATTTGCCCATAAGGATTTGGTGGATCGCTCACTGACGCTTTTTGATAGGGTTTATATCGCGGTAGGGGTGAATGCTTCAAAAAAAGGACTTATGGGGTATGAGGAGAGGAAATTGGCTATTGAAGAATTGTATCGTGGCGAAGATCGTGTGGAGGTGGGGCTGTTTACAGGTTTGACTGTCGATTACTGTAAAAAAGTAGGGGCGACTTTTATCCTTAGAGGTCTTCGTAATACTAAAGATTTTGAGTACGAGGATTCCATAGCGCAGAATAATCTTATCATGGCTCCGTCTATAGAAACCTATTTCTTAATAAGTCGGAGCGGTACGGCACACATCTCCTCTACAATCGTTCGGGATATTTTAAATAATGGGGGAAATGTCGATAAATTAGTCCCCCCTGAGATTCTAGCTTTTGTAAAAGGTTAAGTTCTGAAAAACTTGATTTTATTGCCTTTTATTTTACCGTTTCCTCCGTTCTTGATTATGGAGATTGCTACTTTTCTTCTTACGGCTATGTAGGATTCTTTATCTTTTACTTCAATCAGACCTACGTCGTCCTTCTCCAGTCCATCGATTTGTAGGATGTATCCCACAATGTCTATTTTGTTTACTTTGTCTTTTTTGCCAAAGGGAATATACAGTGTACAATAAGGTGTATTGTCAGGAAGCGGATATTCTTCATCCAGTATAATCTCTTCGGTATCCTGAGGGAGGTAAGTAAAGTTGTCATCAGGTTTAAGCATGATAATCACTTCACCAGAGTTGTTCATTCGGGCGGTTCGTCCATTTCGGTGTACAAAAGCATCTTCCTTGCTTGGTAGTTGATAATGTATAATGGTATCTATTTCAGGAATGTCTAATCCCCTTGCTGCCAAATCCGTGGTAATGAGTATTCTATTACTATTGTTTCTGAATTTAAGTATGGCCAGCTCGCGGTCGCGTTGTTCTAGTCCCCCATGAAACATATCGTGGATTAGTTCTCTATGCTCAAGTAATTCGCTAATGTGATCTACTGCATCACGGTGGTTACAAAATATAAGTATTTTTTGATCTCCTAAGCTACAGATTAAATTGAATAAGGTTTTGAGCTTGTGTTGGGCTGGAGATATTGTTTTCTTGAACCGAATTGCAGGTTTGTTTTCTGCATCTGCTAAGAAATCAAGTTTTATTGGGTTGTGTAAAGGGAGGATTTCCGGAAATTCATCAAGATCAGTGGCTGATGTGAGAATTTTGCGTTCCAAAGAATGGGTAGCTGTTGTGATTTTCTCTAACTGATCCAAGAATCCCAATTCTAAGGATTTATCAAATTCATCTAAGACTAGCGTGTGGATCGTATCAGTTGAAAAATGAGAACGTTCGAGGTGGTATATAATCCGTCCTGGGGTTCCGATTAATATTGCGGGAGCTTCCTTTAAGGCATTCCTTTCTATCTTGGTGTCGTGACCTCCATAACAGCACAAGATTTTGTGTCCCTTTATAACGGTTTTGACAACAGATTCTATCTGTAATGCAAGTTCTCGGGTAGGGACAATTAAGAGAACCTGTACTTCATTTTTTTTGATTTGGATTAGCTGTTCAATTAAAAGACAAAAAGCTAATGTTTTTCCAGAGCCAGTCGGTGATAATAGTATAAAGTCTTGCTCTGGACTGAACTGAGACAATGTCTCTTTTTGCATATTATTCAGATCATCAATCTGTAGTCTTTTTAAGAGCGGTGTTAATTCCATGTAGCAAAGATACCTTTTAAAAAAAACATTAATCTCTCCGATTAAAGCTTTTTTTTTATTTATCAGGAGGAGAGTAGAGATGTGGATATTTCATATATAATTTCTATTTTTGAATTATAAAATATGTGTTGTATATTAGTGTTATTAATACACTAAGTGTTAGCTGTGTTTGAGTCATAACCTTATAAAAGAAAATGAGTTTAATTATCGATGTACATGCGCGCCAAATTTTAGATTCGCGCGGAAATCCAACAATTGAAGTTGATGTTACTACACAAAATGGTTTTGTGGGTAGAGCTGCTGTTCCTTCTGGAGCGTCTACGGGGGTTCACGAAGCTGTAGAGTTGCGTGATGGAGATAAAGCGAAATACCTTGGTAAAGGTGTTTTGAAAGCAGTAGAAAATGTTAACACAGTTATTGCACAAGCATTGGAAGGTGTTGATGTTTTTGAACAAAATGCAATTGACAAGATTATGATTGATCTTGATGGTACGGAGAATAAAGGTAAATTAGGTGCGAATGCAATTCTTGGTGTTTCTCTAGCAGCAGCAAAAGCAGCGGCTCAAGAGTCCCGCCAACCGTTGTACCGGTATATCGGAGGTGTTAATGCAAATACATTGCCTATCCCGATGATGAATATCATTAACGGAGGGTCACACTCTGATGCTCCTATTGCTTTCCAGGAGTTTATGATTATGCCTGTAGGTGCTCCTTCTTTCTCGGAAGCGCTGCGCTGGGGCACAGAGGTGTTTCATAGTTTGAAAAAGATTTTGCACGATCGTGGTCTGTCTACGGCTGTAGGTGATGAGGGTGGTTTTGCTCCAACTTTTGAAGGTACGGAAGATGCTATCGAGACTGTATTGAAAGCTATTGAATCTGCTGGCTATACGCCAGGGGTAGATATCTGTTTGGCATTGGATTGTGCGGCTTCAGAGTTTTATGTAAATGGTAAGTACGATTACACTAAATTTGAAGGTGATAAAGGTGCTATCCGTAGTTCTGAAGAACAGGCTGCTTATTTAGCGGAATTGTCTGAGAAATATCCGATTATTTCGATTGAGGACGGTATGCAGGAAGATGATTGGTCGGGGTGGAAATTGTTGACAGAGAAAATCGGTGGTCGTGTTCAGTTGGTAGGTGATGACTTGTTTGTTACAAACACAAAACGCCTTCAGCAAGGGATTGATACCGATACAGCGAACTCTATCTTAGTGAAAGTGAATCAAATTGGATCATTAACAGAGACAATCAACGCTGTGACACTTGCACAAAATAGTGGTTATACTTCGGTTATGTCTCACCGTTCGGGAGAAACTGAAGATTTCACAATCGCTGATTTAGCTGTTGCCTTGAACTGTGGTCAGATTAAAACGGGGTCGGCTTCGCGTTCTGATCGTATGGCAAAATACAATCAATTGTTACGTATTGAAGAAGAGCTTGGTGCAAATGCTAGATTCATTGGTAAGGATTTTAAATTTGCAATCAAAAAGAAATAGTTTAATTACTACTATAGAAGAGGGGCTTTGGCCCCTTTTTTTATGGAGCTTTGTGAAAAAACGATGATATGTTATTTAAATGGGAGTTCGGTCAATATTGTGCATATCTAAAAGTTTTTTTAAGTTTAAGCATAAAGTCGAATCTTAGTGTTATTTTTGTGTCATGGAAAGAATTGTCTCTTTGGTCAAGAATAGGTTCCTTATATCGGGAATTGCCTTTTTAATATGGATGATTTTTTTTGATCGGTATGATATCGCAACACAGATTGGTTATCAACAAGAACGTAACAAATTGGAATCCGAAAAGGAGTTTTATGTCAATGAAACTGATAATGTAGAAAAAGCAATAAAAGACGCTCAGTTCAATCCGAATGAAATACAACGTATTGCTCGTGAAAAATATAAAATGAAAAAGACCAATGAAGACGTGTATGTGGTTACGGAAGTGGATCCCGAATAGTTTTTTTTTCTTTTTGCTGTCCTAGAATAAGATTGTTTGTTCTAATTTGTCTTTCTAAAGCGCGCTGTTTCTTACTGTTTTATTCTTGTGTGACTTTTACTCTTAAATGTAGGGACTTGTTGCGTGGTATAGGAAAAGATATAAAAAAAGGCTAATCTTATGATTAGCCTTTTGTACCTAGGGCGGGAATCGAACCCG
>JBEBQJ010000226.1:0-6840 GCA_040395455.1 Sphingobacterium yanglingense
ATTCATGACAGTTTTATTTGTTCACAGCTATGCAAGCTCTTATGGACAGAACGTCACCATAATGGAAAAAAATGCCACTCTCGAGACTGTTGTAAAACAACTAAGGCAACAAACAGGCTTTGATTTTCTTTTGGACAAGGAGGCACTCTCGGTATCAAAAAAAATAAATATCCAAGTCAGAAATGTAAGCCTACAAGAGGTATTAAAACTCATCTCGAAAGAACATGGGTTAAGCTTCACCTTAGAGGGCAAATCTGTTGTGATAACTAAAAGTATAATGACTTCGTCCACCAAAAACTTGGATAGTAATAACAACGTTCGCCAACAGGGACTAGCAGGTCTTGTCATCGATGAGAAAGGAACTCCTCTTATTGGAGCTACCGTAAAAGTGAAAGGTAGCACTCTGGCATCCGTTACGGATAACAAAGGATTTTTTCGCTTTGAAAGATTGGAAGTCGGTGATATTCTGGAAATAACTTACGTTGGATATAAAATAAATGAAACTGCTGTCACAAGCGGCCAACTGGCGCAGAAGGAGTATTTGATAATACACATGAAGCCACTGACGGAAAACCTGGAGGAAATCACCATTGTAAATACAGGCTATCAGAAAATAAGCAGAGAAAACGTAACCGGATCGGTGACCACTATAGGTAGCAAAGAACTTGGCAGAAGAAACGCCGTGAATATCATGGAAAATCTTGAAGGAGTGGTACCTGGTTTGGTCCAGTATCAGGGCAAAGCCAGCATACGGGGTGTAAGCACACTAGATGCAAATGCAAATATATTGATCGTTGTCGATGGACTCCCTATTGAAGGATCTGTCAGCGACCTGAATCCTTACGATGTGGAGAGTATAAGCGTACTGAAGGATGCCGCCGCCGCTGCGATCTATGGTGCCCGAGCTTCTAATGGAGTCATTGTAGTCACTACTAAAAATGCTCAGGAAAAAGGAAAAACCGTTGTGGAAGCTGCCGCAAACCTGACTTTAACGCAAAAACCTGATTATAGCTACAATAATTATATGACCCCCAGTCAACAAGTAGAATGGGAAAGTAACTATTATAAGTGGTGGTTTTCGGGAGGTAATGGCTCTGTTGCCAACCCCATAAATCAATTGGAAAGCGATATAAACACAGGTAATCCCATATCGCCTATACGGTATGGTTATTACCAGTTCACCAAAAATGAAATTTCACAAACACAATTGGACGCTATTTTAGACAGCTACAGGCAAAATGACTTTGCTAAAGAATACCGGGAGCATGCTTTATTAAAGGGAATTGGGCAACAGTATAATCTGGCTTTGCGGACCAACAATGGACGAACACAAAATAATTTAGTCATCAACTATACATCCAATAATCAAGGCATTATCAATGCTTTTGATAAACGGATCAATCTTCATTACAAAGGTACGTATACACCTGACAAATGGCTTGATATCAATTATGGTGTGAATAGCGTAATTGGAAAAACCAGAGCACATAACAGCCAATTTGCAACTACTCCATTTAATGTTCCGTCATACTATAGATTATTAAACGAAGACGGTAGCCGGGCATATTACACTACAAATAGATTTAACGCATACAACAATATATTTGAGACTATTCCGGGACTGTATTCGGCAGAATTTAATCATCTAGATGAACTGGAACGTGACTTTAAGAACACCTCTTCTCTTCATACTCGTTACTATGTAAACATGGATATCAGACCTATACAAGGACTTATATTGAGTCCTATGTTTCAGTATGAAGATATTCGAACGGATATGTCGGGCTATTCGGAAGCGGAAAGTTATACAATGCGCTGGCTACAGAATGTATACACTAAAACCGACGGAACCTATGGTGCAATGCTGCCTAAAGGAGGTAAACTGAATACCTCATCGCTAAGAAGTCCTAACTACACCGCTCGTATGCAAGCTAATTATGATCGTAGCCTAGAGGATCACCGGATTATAGCTTTAGCAGGTTTTGAGATACGCCAGACTCGTAATTATGGCCAACATGGAATTTTGTTGGGATATGATGACCAGCTTCAGACTCAGTTTACAAACAATGTGAACTTTAATGACCTTTTCAATAGAAACATGGGGACATTCTGGAATATGAACTACCCAACCAGACAATACCATTTCTTTGAAGAACTATCTACTATGGGATTAGAGCGGGACGAAATGCATCGATTTGCCTCAGGTTATGCTAATCTCACCTATAGCTTCAAACAGAAATATAATCTATTTGGATCTCTGCGCAAGGATTATGCAGACCTTTTTGGTGGAGACGAGCGTTATCGAGGAAAACCTCTTTGGTCGATGGGGGCTTCTTGGGTCGTATCCAATGAAGATTTTATAAAGGCACACACTTGGATTAACTATTTAAAGCTTAGAACATCTTACGGTTTAACAGGGAATATTAAAAATGTAACAGCGCGCTTAGCCGCCACTTCGGGAACGAATAATCTGACACAACTTCCGAACGCTACAGTATCAAACCCACCTAATGATCAATTGCGCTGGGAAAAAACGGCAACAACAAATGTAGGTGTTGATTTTTCAACATTTGACAACCGTCTAAAAGGGACACTAGACTGGTACCATCGGAAAGGAACAGATCTATTTGCTGTAAAAAGAATGGATCCCTCAGAAGGTTTCAATTCAATGATTATTAACAATGCAAGCATGGTAAACAAAGGGCTCGAATTCAGTCTTAGTTATGATTGGATGAGATCAGAAAGTTTATTTAGATGGACGTCTCAGCTCACCGGTGCGTGGAATAAAAACAAAGTTACCGAAGTGGATGAATTGACCAGAAATCCAATTACATTGGCTGGAGGAGGTTCTTACAAAGTTGGATATCCGGTAAACTCAATATTTTCTTTCCGCTTTGCAGGATTGGATGATATGGGTATGGCCCAGTGGTTTAATACAGCTGGTATTCCTACAAAAACAACCCTCGGGCCTACAGAGGCTGAAGCTATCGTATACTCGGGTAGTGAAGACCCTAAAGTCAATATCGGCTTTAACAACGATTTTTCATACAAAGGCTTTGATATTGGTATATATGCGATATATTATGGAGGGCATCATTTTAGAGCTAGACCTGTACCACTACCCTACCAAATGCCTAACTACGGTTCGTTGCCATCCTATCTATTGGAAAGTTGGTCGCCTACTAATAAAGATACAGATGTACCAGGAAGTGGCGAATTTTATCAAATCCCTCCTACTAACCAATACTATTATTCGGACAATCTGGTTCGTAAGGCCGATTTTATCAAAATCAGAAATATTGTATTTGGTTATACCGTACCACAACAGATAAGTTCGAAAGTAAGAGCTAATAACTTAAGGATACGTCTCCAACTTAATAATCCAAAATCAATATGGATAAAACAGAACGACGTACATATAGATCCGGAAACAGGTAGCGCACCTATTCCGACTTCGTTTGTATTTGGTCTTAACGCTAATTTTTAAAAAAATGAAAACAAGATTATATATATATATTTTATGTAGCATACTGCTACTAAGCACAGTTATCAGTTGTGCAAAATATACGGACTTTGTACCAAAGGGACAGAACCTATTGGATCGAGTAGAGGATCTTGACCAATTGCTCAACGTGCAGTATTCTGGAAGTACTTTTAATATGAATCGTCTTTCACTGATAGCAAATGATATGTATCTTCTGGCATACAATGTTCCAAATGTTATATCATCGAATGTGGTTACTATGGACAAGGTATTGCTCACCTATGATGAAACTGCTGATCGGGCAGCGCTAACCCCTACCGATGGCCGTTATGATGGTCTTTACAAAAACATCGCCATGGTCGCTAATATTGTATTGACTAATGCAAATAGTGCAAAAGGTGATCAAAAATTATTAGCCCAACTGAAAGCTGAAGCTTATGTGTTAAGGGCATTCATGCACTTCCTTTTGGTCAATATGTATGCTAAGGCCTATGATCCAAGTACTGCAGCCACGGATGGTGGCATCCCTTATGTCAAAGACATAAACTTTGAAGAGGTTAATACTAAAAATACCGTAAAGGAGGTATATGATAATCTTTTGGAAGATGTAGAGACTGCCTTGGCACTAAATACGTTGCCTGATCATCCCAAGAACAGTATGCGAGTAGGTAAAGGATTTGCTTATGCGGTGAAGGCCAAAATACTGCTATCTATGCGCAACTACAGTGAAGCGCTCATAGCCACGAATGAAGCACTAAAGTATAATAGTACTTTAGAAGATCATAGACCCTTATTAGCTGAGCCTGTACTAGAGAAAAGAACTTTAACCCGCTCTGGCTTAAAAGCTCCAGACAACCTATTTTATGCCTTTTCGAATGCCTTTGACCCTTCAATACTTACACCCACCTATGAAATTCTCAGTGACTATTACGAGCCTGGAAATATTATTAAAGATAGAACTAACGTTTACAATTATCAGTTCGGATTTCTATACGTAGGTCTCCAAAATATTCCTGCTTGGATAGCTCAGCTATATGAGTCTAACAGTGCGGGATTGACTGTTTCAGATCTAGTTATGATGAAATCTGAGTGTTTGATAAGGACAAATAAGATAGCTGAGGGTATGGCAGAAATTGAAAAAATCCGCGTACGACGCATTAATCCCGCAGTCTATGTACACCTCTCTGCAAGTGACGAAGTACAAGCTATGGCTCATCTAAAAAAGGTATCCAGGATTGAGTTCCTATTCACCTGGAGAAATTTTGTCAACATAAAAAGATGGAACAGTGAAGGTACATATGCTGAAACTATTCGAAGGACAATTAATGGAAAGACGTATACATTATCTCCCAATTCCCCATTATGGATTTTACCATTCCCGCAGAGCGCGACTCAATTTAATGAAACACTTACC
This sequence comes from Sphingobacterium yanglingense, assembly GCA_040395455.1. Taxonomy (GTDB): domain Bacteria; phylum Bacteroidota; class Bacteroidia; order Sphingobacteriales; family Sphingobacteriaceae; genus Sphingobacterium; species Sphingobacterium yanglingense_A. The sequence continues at coordinate 4,899 of JBEBQJ010000226.1, forward strand.
CAGAATTATTAAAACAAAAAAAATGACAAATAAAATAATGCTTTTAATAGTGTCAATCTGCACACTATTTTTAAATACCACTTTTGGCCAAAAAAATGGTAAACTAGGTGTCGGTGATATCGCCCCTGAAATCCGCTTTTCAAAGTGGTTAAAAGGTCCTCAATTTAATACCTTTGATCCCCAGCAGATCTATGTTATGGAGTTCTGGGCAACATGGTGTGGCCCCTGTAAGCAAGCTATGCCCCATTTAACCGAGCTTCAGAAACAGTATAAAGGAAAAGTCACATTTGTAGGAGTAAACGTATGGGAGAAGATTTCTAAGGGAGAAAGCTATGAAACGGTCGTGCCTAACGTAGAGAAATTTGTTAGAGGCAACGACACGAATATGGGCTATACTGTATTCGTCGATAATGGCGAGCAGCATATGGGCAATAATTGGCTAAAAGCAGCTGGACAGAATGGTATACCGGCAAGCTTCATTATAAAAGATAACCGCATAGTTTGGTTAGGACATCCAAATGGATTAGACACAATCCTACCAAAAGTACTTGACGGTAGCTTTGACGAAAAAGCATTTAAAGCGGAAGCTGATAAAAATGCTCAAAAAGAACGAGAATATATGGAAGCAAGGATGGCCTTATTTAATCCAATACAAGAAGCTCTATTGGCAAAAGATCATAAAAAAGCCTTTGCTCTAATGGATAAATTAACTACAGAAAAGCCTGAATATAAAAAGATGATGGATATTACCAAATTCAAAACTCTTCTAACAGAAATTGACGAGAGACAAGCTGTAGATTTTGCTAAAGAAGCTTTAGTTACCGATCCATCAATCTCCTCACTTTTATTGGCTGAAATCTACAAAGTAGACGGACTATCTAATGAAACATACATTTGGTTAGCAGACAACTTTCCTGAAAAAGATAAAATAACCAATCCTCTTGTAGCTGATGCCATTGCTACCTGCTATGCCAAAGGTGGTAATTTTGAAAACGCTATTATCAATCAGAAAAAAGCATTGGAGATCGCTGAAAAAGCACTCAAAGAAGGTACTATGGTAGGCACGGTAATGGATTACACTGTACAAGAGTATAAAGATAAAATTGCTCTTTATAAAAAGGGAGAACTGAAATGATCCGTTATGTAATTGACTTGAAAAACGTAAAATGCGGAAAATAATCGTTTACTTTTTTTAGTCATTCAAATGCGAAGTCTATACTGGACTTCGCATTTCTAGTTTTATATAATTTGTGAAGCACGGAGATACTTTAAAATGAAATTGAGCTATATCAACATTTTAAAAAAGAGGTAAGCAACAGCACTTTTCATTGCATTATATTTAGACCTGTAAATATAATGTATGAGAGAATACCCCGAAGACAAACTAATCAAAGCGCGCGCAGCACTCGAATCGTTACTCCATAAATGTGAAAAATCTTTACAAAAAAAAACGGATGGCACCTCACAATACACCTTGCTCGTGAACAGAATAGAGGCTTTACAAATTGTATTATATCGTATCTCGAAAGAAATGAAAGGGAAATCTACAAAAAAACAGTCGCATAAGTAATAAACGCTTCACATCACGTATAAATTTAAAAATATAACTATCTTGGCTTACCTTTGTAATTCGGGCTGACCAGGATTGCCTATTTAGAAGTGCGATAATTATATTTATGAATTCTTATATCGAATATTCGGACAAGGAGCTTGCTATTCTGTTAAGTCAGGATGACCAAGCTGCTTTTCGACATATCTTCGAAAAATGGCATAAAAAACTTTATCACTTTTGTATCCGTTACCTACACAATGCGGAACAATCTGAAGAAGCCGTCCATGACACGCTAATCAAGCTTTGGACTACGCGTCACAAACTAGACCCCAATCAATCTCTGGAAGGTCTACTTTACACCATTTGTAAGAGACTGTGTCTCAACCGTAT
>JBEBQJ010000227.1:0-6839 GCA_040395455.1 Sphingobacterium yanglingense
CGGGTTCGATTCCCGCCCTAGGTACAAAAGGCTAATCATAAGATTAGCCTTTTTTATACCCCCATATTTCCAATCAACAATATAGCTACTCTACACCTATTTGTGTATTTCCGGTATGGCCGAAATAGAAAAACGCCGGCAATAAATTACCGACGTTTTTCTTTCGTTAGTGTGTATTAACTATTTTTTTGCAACGATATTAACACGGAAATTAATTTCTTTGGAAATCAAATCATCCTTCTTGCCTTCGTAGCTTACTTGCCAATCTTCACGTAAAATATTGAAGTCTGCAGAGGTTTTTACTGTTGTATCTGTAATTTCTTCTACTTTAGCATCGAACGTAATATTTTTAGAAATGCCTTTAATAACTAGATTACCTGAAATTGAGACCTCACCTGTATTAGCAGCAGCCTTTACCTCGGTGATAGTGAAGCTAGCCTCTGGATGAGTAGCTACGCCAAAGAAGTCGTCTGCTTTCAAATGTCCATCCAATTTATCTTTGTACTCGCCTTCTAAGTCAGTAGCTGATATTGTATTCATATCTAATACAAAATTACCACCTGTAAGAGATCCATTATCGACATTTAATGTCCCGGATTTTACGGCTATAGTACCTTCATGGAAGCCAGAAACTTTAGTACCTTTCCACATTATTTTTGTTGCTGCAGTATCTACTGTGTACGCAACTCCTGTTACTTGGTCAACTGTTGCTACCGAATCTTTCGTTTCAGCTTTCTTACCTTCTGGATTACCTGCGCAGGAAGCAAGAACCATCGCTGCTACCGCCGAGAATAAAACTAGTTTCTTCATTTCTTAACAATATGTGTTTAAACGTTTATTTATTACAAAAATAGTATAGCTTTTCAGAAAAAAAAGCATATTCTAATTTATTAACACTACGCAGACAATTAATTAATGTCCCATAGGCTGCGCCTCAACCCTCTTTATATCAGCTCCTAGTGCCACAAGACGTTGTTCAATATCTTGATATCCGCGTTCTATCTGTTCTATATTAAAGATTGTTGATTTTCCTTGAGCAGATAACGCTGCAATCAATAATGATACCCCTGCTCTTATATCGGGTGATGACATTTGGATACCTCTAAGTTGGGTCTGCTTATTTAAACCAATAACAGTAGCGCGGTGCGGATCACATAGAATAATCTGCGCCCCCATATCGATCAACTTATCCACAAAGAACAACCTACTTTCAAACATCTTTTGATGAATCAATACATTTCCTTTAGCTTGAATAGCTGTCACTAATACAATACTCAAAAGATCCGGCGTAAATCCAGGCCACGGCGCATCTGAGATGGTCAATATTGAACCATCAATAAAGGTATCAATCTCGTAATTGTCTTGGGCAGGAATAAAGATATCATCACCTCTCAATTCCATTTTTATTCCTAAACGGGAAAATACAGTAGGTATAATACCAAGCTCTTTATAGGCTACATTTTTGATGGTTATTTCCGATCCGGTCATCGCCGCCAAACCAATAAACGAGCCTATCTCTATCATATCCGGTAACATGCGATGCTCGGTTCCCCCCAACGACTCGACGCCTTCGATAGTCAATAGATTAGAGCCTATTCCGGAAATATTTGCACCCATGCGATTCAGCATTTTACAGAGTTGCTGCAAATAAGGCTCACAAGCAGCATTATATATCGTTGTCGTTCCTTTCGCTAGTACTGCCGCCATCACGATATTAGCAGTACCTGTTACAGAAGCCTCATCTAGTAAAATATAAGTTCCTTTTAGGGCTGTAGCATCTATATTGAAAAAATGATTGTCAGCATCGTACACAAACTTTGCTCCTAATTTCTCAAATCCTAAAAAGTGGGTATCTAACCTTCTGCGACCAATTTTATCACCTCCTGGTTTTGGAATAGCAGCCTTACCAAACCGCGCCAACAAAGGCCCTACAATCATGATTGAACCTCTCAGGCTTCCACCTTTCTGCTTGAACTCTTCAGAAGTGAAATAATCTATATTAATATCCTTAGCCTGAAACTCATAAGTGTCTTTATTCAGCTGATTCACATAAACACCTAGGGAACGGAGCAAATCGATTAATTTATTGACATCTTTTATATCCGGTATATTACTTATCGTAACCTTCTCTGCTGTCAATAAAACTGCAGACAAAATTTGCAGTGCTTCATTCTTTGCGCCCTGGGGAATAATTTCTCCTTTTAACGGTTTCCCACCGTGAATTTCAAATGCATTCATATACTACTGTTATTATAAATATAGGTATAGCTGTTTTCTAAGCTCTTTAATAAAACAAAAAACAAGAGGATATCCACTCAAAACAAAATGCAAACAAAAACTCTACCAAATCGAAGTAATATTGCTTGTACTTTGAATTTCTAGACACCCTCTTCTATTGAAGCAAGCAGATAAGGCCCGTTTACTTCTTGTAATTACTATTCTGATACGGTCGTTTTCCCGTTCCAGCAGCATTACTACTTTGCCTTTTGCGTCCGCTATTATTGTTGTTATTATTGTTATTATTTTGATATTGCTTCTTAGGATAATTTGAACCTGAAGCTTGCTTTTGATTATGATTGCCTGATGGGGCTTGCGATTTAACACGGTTACCTGGAGGCGGGGTACGGAAATCAAGCTTCGTAAGAACAGTATCTTCAGGCAATACCAATACAAAACCTGACAACTCTTTCAAATCTTGGATAATTTGTAAATCATTCACCGAATCTTTGTTCCACGTGAGGTAGGCCATTTTCATAAAATTAGCAATACCAAGAGTCATTTTCTGTCTTGTTTCTTCATGAGGTACGGCCATTGCCTTTTCAATCATCGACTCGACAATATGCCCATAGTGTTTAAACCGGATTCTATGCTGCGGATAAGGCAAAGGTTGAGGTTTATGGCGTATTTCCTCCTTAGAAGGAACTGGATATGGAGAGTCCACGTCTATCTTAAAATCTGAAATAATATATAGGTGATCCCAGAGCTTATGTTTGAAATCCGAAACATCTCTTAGGTGAGGATTTAAAACGCCCATCATATCGATAACGACCTGCGCCAACCTGTTGCGTTCATCCCTAGAGGGTACTGTACAGATATGGTCCACCATATTTTGTACATTCCTACCGTATTCGGCCAAGATCAACTTAGAACGTGTACTGTTATAATCAAAATTCATATGTAAGTAATTACTCTTTTTAAGGTAAAATGAAATACCCTAGCAATATTCTGCTCTGTTTTACAGCCTCTGCTACATTGATATTTCATATTGTGAAATCTAACGTAGTATATAACGTTATCTTTTATTTAATATTCTATCCAACTGCTATTGGATAATTCTTAGTTTCGCAAATTTAAGCAACAATTGTTTCTGTCCCAACTCTTTGAAGAAAATAGTTGCTTTCAAATCAGGTTTATTTCCTTCCAAATTGACCACTTTTCCAAAACCAAATCGCTCATGTTCAACCTCCATTCCCACTTGTAGACCAGCTGTATCTGACGGTGCAAATCCTTCCGTAGGTACGTGGGCTTTCGGCAGAATCGAAGTCGTCTTTACTATTTTGGGCTTCGGCTTAGAGAAACTATCTTTTTGCTGCCATGCTATACGGTCGGATTTCAGATCCCCATCTCCCATCCCGGACCCCATTCTAGGTTTAAAATCCAAATCTAAACAAGCAGGATTCAATTCATCTAAAAAACGACTGGGCTCGCAATTATTAAGAGTCCCCCAACGATACCTTGATGTCGCGTACGAAATATGTAATTTAGTCTCCGCTCGCGTCACAGCTACATAAAACAACCTTCGCTCTTCTTCTAATTCTGCACGTGAATTTACAGATAATTGCGATGGAAACAAATTTTCTTCCAATCCGACAATAAATACATGGGGAAACTCAAGTCCTTTAGAGGAGTGGATAGTCATCAAAGATACCGTATCTGCATTTGGGTCTTTATCATTGTCATCATTAGTAAGAAGGGCAACGTCTTGCAAAAAGACATCTAAACTTTTCTCTTCAATATCCTCACGCTCCGAAAACTCCTTAATACCATTCAATAGCTCTTGGATATTCTCATAACGACTCAACCCTTCTACCGACTTATCTTCATAGAGATCTTTCAATATACCTGAATGCTGGGCAATATGCATCGCCGTATCAAAGGCATTAGCTTGATTGCCCATAGCCTGAAAACTCTGTATCATGGTACCAAAAGTAGATACCGCTGTAGCGCTACGTCCGTCCAAAAACATCTGTGCATTAGCGACGATATCCCATAAACGATATTGATTTTTATCCGCTGCAACTATAATTTTATCGATAGTAGTGTCTCCAATACCCCGCCTTGGGTAGTTGATTACTCTTTTTAATGCCTCCTCGTCATTGGGATTATAAGTCAATCGAAAATAAGCAATCAGGTCCTTTATTTCCTTGCGTTGATAAAATGAAGTCCCACCATAAATCTTATAGGGAATGTTGAGTTTACGCAAGGATTCCTCCATTGCCCTGGACTGTGCATTGGTACGATATAGAATTGCAAAACTTTTAAATTGTAACGAGTACAAGGACTTGTCCTGTAAAATAGCTTCAGCTACAATCTTTCCTTCTTCATTATCTGAAAATGCACGTGCCACTTTTATCTTGTCGCCATCTTCATTCTCAGAAAACACATTTTTCTCTAACTGATTTTTGTTATTCGCAATAATACTATTGGCTGCATTAACAATCATCTTTGTCGACCGGTAGTTCTGTTCGAGCTTGAAGACTTTTACCTCAGGATAATCTTTCTGAAAATTTAATATATTCTGAATATTAGCTCCTCGGAAGGCATAAATACTCTGTGCATCATCACCTACCACGCATATATTTTCATTTACAGCTGCTAGCCGTTTGACGATGAGATATTGAGAAAAATTGGTATCCTGATACTCATCAACCATCAAGTACCGAAATTGATGTTGGTATTTATGCAATGTCTCTGGATGCTTATTTAAAAGCACATTGGTCTTAAACAACAAATCGTCAAAATCCATGGCTCCGGCACGATAGCAGCGCTGGGCATAGGTAAAATAAACCTGCCCCATCTGTGGCCGACCGTTCTCTCGATCCTCAGCAAGTATAGCTTCGTTCTTATTGTATTCTTGAGGCGAAATCAAATTGTTTTTTGCAGAAGAAATACGTCCGTACACCTGGTTAACATTATACAATTTGTCATCGAGATTCATTTCTTTCAAAATAGACCTCAACAAACTCTTTGTATCGTCCGTATCATATATAGTAAAGTTTTTGGGATACCCTATCAACTCGGCTTCTACACGAAGTATCCGAGCGAAAATAGAGTGAAAGGTACCCATCCATATATTTTTCGCTTCTGCCCCTACCACTTTAGTAATACGCTCGCGCATTTCTTTGGCCGCCTTATTGGTAAACGTAAGAACTAGAATCTTAAAAGGGTCTACACCTTTTCGAATAAGATGTGCTACTCGATATGTGATAACACGAGTTTTTCCCGAGCCTGCTCCAGCCACAATCATTACTGGGCCTTCTGTCTGCTCTACAGCATCGCGCTGCGTGGAATTTAATCCTGCTAAATAATCCAAAATAAAAAGAGTTTTTTCCGTTAGAAATAGATTGTAAAGTTACTAAATTACTGTCAAATACGACTTGTATATCCTGCTATTTATTCTAATAAATAGCTATCTTTATCTCAATTAAAAGACCTCACTATGATAAAAAATGTGTTTTTTGCTTCTTTATCCTTTATACTTATCGCTGCCCACACACAACAAGATTCGAACCGACTGCCCAATGGTTTTGTATATGTCAAGGATATCATACCCCAGCTAGAAGTGGATCTAAGATATTGCGGTCATCACAACTTTATTGGAAAACCGATACAAGGCTATTTGGAACCCCAAACCATTCTTACTAAAAAAGCAGCAGAAGCACTGGCAAAGGTAGAGAAAGAGCTAAACAAAAACAATATGGGGTTAAAAATATTCGACGCCTACCGACCACAAACGGCCGTAAACCATTTTGTTGAATGGGCAAAAGACCCGAAAGATACGTTAGGAAAGTTTGAGTTCTATCCAACTGAAGACAAACGCCTTCTATTTAAGAGAGGTTATATCGCATCCAAATCTGGCCATAGCCGAGGGAGCACTGTAGATTTAACCATCATTACGCTGGATAACAAGAATGAAGTAGACATGGGTAGTCCGTTCGATTTTTTAGGTGAAATATCAGGCCATTCTTACGCAAACCTAACTTCCCAACAGCTAAAAAACCGAAAAACACTTAAGTCAATCATGGAAAAACACGGTTTTAGGGCGTATTCGAAAGAATGGTGGCACTACACCTTAAACAATGAGCCGTTTAAAAACACATACTTTGATTTCCCTGTTCAGTAACCGGGAGATTAAAACGGCGCGTCGTCAGGCATATCATTCATTCGCGAAGGCATCGTTATGCCTCCACCTCCGAAATCTTCAAATGAAGAAGATGGCATCATAGGCGATGCCCCAAAAGGTGAATCACCTCCACCACCAAAGGAGTCGCCCCCCCCCATACCGGAAAAGTCGTCTTCTAAATCGACAAACTTCACAAACTTACCCACAAACTTGAGTGGTACAATACCTGTCTCACCATTACGGTGCTTTGCAATAATAACCTCACCGACACCAGCTGTAGGACGCCCTTCCTCATCTTCGGTCAAACCGTAGTACTCTGGACGATACAGGAATAACACCATATCGGCATCCTGCTCGATAGAACCGGACTCCCGTAAATCGGACAACATCGGACGTTTAGCATTACCTGGACGTGACTCAACAGCACGGCTCAACT
>JBEBQJ010000228.1:0-6801 GCA_040395455.1 Sphingobacterium yanglingense
CTCGACGAGTTCCAGGTATTGTTTGTCGTGAGGGATTGGTTGATTTCTCCCAAGGTTGTTCTAATAAGTTTGACCTTAATTCCTGGGCGTCTAACAATGGCTTCAAGGGATACATCAAAATTTTTGTCCATAGGATATTGGCTGGATGCGGTAGTAGCATCAATCCATAAACCTGCGCAAGCCGTAATAATATCTTCGATTTCCTGGATTTTAAGATTTTTCCAGTAAGGATCACTGACGGTGCGAATCTGTTCTCGGAGCGCAAATAGGGCAGGGATACTCTTCTCGGGATTTAAATAGTCAAACCCTTCGATAATATTGTCAATTCGACGCTGTATATCAGCGGTGTTAGGGATTCGGTTCCAAGTTGTTTCAATCCCTTCCATAAGATCCTGTTTTGGTTTGTCGCCCGCTACGAAATCAAAGTATTCAATGCTTGTACCCCGTGTAGTAGCAGCACCAAAGCCCTGACTTTTATGTTGCGATCTACTACGTGCCGCAATCTCACCATAGGATTCCCCCAATAGAGGGTTATAAGCTCCAATGTCGACTTTCAACTGGTCTTCTGAAGTATTGTTCATTCCACCGAAATTAGCCGTGTTCCATAGCAGTCGTTTCGCATTCCATACAGACACAGTAGCAAGTTGCTCCGGAAAATAATTCGGATCAGCAGCAGCAAGGTAGGCCTCATGTGCCAATATGGCCGAGGCCTGATGGTGTCCGTGCCCACCACGTTTGTCTGGAGGAAACCGAGTAATGATAATATCTGGTCTAAATTTACGAATTATCCATACGGCTTCACGTAAAGCGGTTTCTTTATCCCAAAAATCAAACGTCTCTTGGTGAGTCTTGGAAAAACCGAAGTCGTAGGCGGAACTGAAAAACTGTTCGCCATTGTCTATCGATCGGGCAGCAAGTAGCTCCTGTGTGCGTACTAGACCAAGATTTATTCCCTGCTCTGTGCCAATAAGGTTTTGGCCCCCATCTCCGCGGGTCAGGGAGAGATAGCCCGTCCTGTACTTTCGTTCTTGGGATAGCCAAGCAATCAATCGGGTATTTTCATCATCAGGGTGCGCTGCAAAGTATAAAACCGATCCCAGTGTATTAAGTTTTTTAAGTTTGATCATGATCTCACTCGCAGGCATGTTTCCATGTTGTGGACGTGCTACATAATGAAGTGAAATTAGAAATAGAAATAAAAAGGATATTTTTCTAAGCATAGCTAAATATACATGTTTGAACTAAAAAAGAAGCAATTTGTAGGGCAAGTAAACTGTAATATTGTTATGGTAAATCTTATAGGTAATGGCTTAAACAATAAGGTTTATACTAGGCTATACCCAAGCTATAGACAAGCTATAACGGACTTGAGGGGAGTTTAGGGGACTTAAGCAGACTTGAGGCGACTTTTCTAAAACGAAGGATACAAAAAAAGAGCTAAATGTAATTTAGCTCTTTTTCCAACAATTAAAAATCTTTAGTCTTAAAATAGTGTGCGCTTAATTTGTTATTAAAGGCAAAATAGTGTTACGACTCACCAGATTAAGGTGTAACCCTTCAACACTAGTAAAAGTACTATAAAAAGCACAATGTTGTAGGCAGATTGTTGATAAATAATTTTCCACATCGCATAAGTTATGAACAAAAGCGATGTGGAACTATTTCTTGTATAAAAAGATGAGCTTTGAGCAGTTGATGAAGTAATTTCCTACTTGTCTATCGAGCCTAATACCCGCTGCATGAATGTGTTCAGTGCTTCTTTCTTAGGGGATCCTGCCTTGATGAGCTTGTCTACTTCGATGGCTCCATACATGTTCGAGATTAATTCACCGATAACATCTAGTTCTTCGTCTTTTAAAGAGGGGACTTCAGTTAAGGACTCCAATGTTTCAATCGTCTCCAATACGTAGTCCGCATCATTTTGTTCGATGAAATCTGTTAAGTGCTTAATTATTGGTAACTTCATTTAATAAATCGATTAATCCTTCAATTTTGTTTGTCTGTACCTGATTTACCAATTTGCCATCTTTAAAAGCAGCAAATGTAGGTAAGTTATTGACGTTGGCTAACTTTCTAGATTCTGGGTTTTTTTCAGCATCTACGATAATGAAAGTAACATTCTCATTCTCTGTTGCCAATTTCTTGAATTTTGGTTTCATAATACGGCAGTTTCCGCACCATGAAGCAGCATATTGTACCATTACAGTTTTGTTGCTGTTAACAACTTCCTGTAAGGTGTCGTTTTCTAATTCCTGTAACATAATAGTTTGTGTTTAAATGATAGAGGCGGAAGAAATCCGCCTCTTAAGTAGTTGAGATTTCTTAGTTTGCTGATAGGTATGAAGCTACGCCCTCACGAGTCGCATTCATCGCATCTTTACCTTCTTCCCAGTTTGCTGGACAAACTTCACCATGGTTTTGAACGTGAGCATAAGCGTCAACTAAACGAATGTACTCTTTAACGTTACGTCCAAGTGGCATATCATTCACCGACTCGTGGAAAACTTTACCAGTCTCGTCGATCAAATAAGTAGCGCGGTAAGATACAGCAGATCCTTCTACTAGGGTACCGTATTCAGGGTGCTCTACTTCTTTCATTTCCAGAATACCTAATACACTAGAAAGGTTGCGGTTAGTATCAGCAATGATCGGGTATGTAACACCTTCAATACCACCGTTATCTTTAGCCGTATTCAACCATGCAAAGTGAACTTCATTAGAATCGCATGATGCACCGATTACAATCGTGTTACGTTTTTCAAACTCAGGAAGAGCCTCTTGAAAAGCGTGTAATTCTGTAGGACATACGAAAGTGAAGTCTTTTGGATACCAGAATAACAATACTTTTTTGTTTTCTTTTTGGGCTTTTTCAAAAATATTGATTGAGATGTAGTCACCTAAATAATCAATTGCATCTACTGTAATGTTCGGAAAATTCTTACCTGTAAAACTCATAATATATCTTTCTTTTTTTGTACTACAAAGGTAAGCATAATAACGACAACTATAAATCGAAAATACCTATTGTGTATCATCAAAATCTATTTCATTTCTGTTTGTGCTATAGTTTCTTGCTATAGTTTTGCTAAAAGTAAAGTGAATACTTGTTTTGAAGCGTGGAGAATAATACTTTTGTGTACTTCCAGAAAAGTTGGCCCCGTAGTTCAACGGATAGAATAGATGTTTCCTAAACATTTGATAGCAGTTCGATTCTGCTCGGGGCTACAAGAGTTACAATGAATTACGAAGATCGAGCAATCGGTCTTTTTTTGTACTCTCGTTATGAGCCAACTCCAAGTGTTTATTAGTGTAGGGTTTGTGATTGCATTTAGTGAATTAAAAAGCTTATTATGTGTGGGGATTTTTAATAAAATACAGTTGTCACTAACGTTTTCGTAACTAATATTGGGTTATAACCACAAAACTTATTTATCTTGTGCTTACTTTTAAGCCCTAAGTATGATGACATCAAGTTTCTCGTTTTAGACTTAAATGACGGTTGATTATGCTCGATAACCATTATATTAGATGGTTGATGATAAGAAGTATATGGAGCCGGTAATAAACTTTATCCATGAGAGCGTTTTTAGATGATAATTTTTTGTTAAACACAGAGACTGCTAGTGACTTATATCATAATTATGCAAAAGATTTGCCCATCATAGATTATCATAGTCATCTTTCTGCTAGTCAGATAGCTAAAGATTCTGTTTTTGATAACTTAGGGGGACTTTGGCTGGCTGAAGATCACTACAAATGGAGGGTTATGCGAGCTCACGGTATAGATGAAGTCTATATTACTGGTGAGGCGTCTGATAAGGAGAAGTTTTTTAAATGGGCAGAGACAGTGCCTTATACTTTACGAAATCCATTGTATCATTGGACTCACCTTGAGCTGCAGCGCTATTTTGGGATTACGGATTTGTTGTCTCCAAAAACAGCGGAAAAGATTTACGAACAGACCAAAGAGCAGCTTGCAGATGTTAGATTTTCGGCAAGAAATCTTTTGAGGAGAATGAATGTAGAAGTAGTGTGTACGACGGACGATCCCCTCGATAGATTAATATATCATCAACAGGTGGAGAGTGAAGGGGATACTTTTAAGATGCTGCCAACATTTCGACCAGACAAGGCTATGGAAGCTGATAATGTTGTTGGGTTAAATAAGTATATTGATGAATTAGAGTGTATTACGGGGAAGTCTATAGCTGCGTTTAATGATTATATAGCTGCGTTGCGGTCAAGACATGACCACTTTGGTAACTGTGGATGCAAGGTGTCGGATCACGGTGTAGAGTATTTGTATAGTACAGCATATACCGATTTTGAGCTGGCGACTATTTTTGAAAAAATACGTATTGGAAAACAGCCAACTCTAGAAGAAGTGGTAAAGTTCAAATCAGCGCTGTTGGTTTACTTTGCGGAATGGAACCATGAGAAAAATTGGGTGCAGCAGTATCATATAGGGCCATTGCGCAATAATAATACACGACAGTTTACCCTTCGTGGTATAGATTCCGGATACGACTCTATAGGTGATTTTCGACAGGCCCAAAAACTCTCCGATTTTTTGGACGGATTGGACCAGAGAGGTAGGTTGGCTAAGACCGTTTTGTATAATTTAAACCCAGCAGATAATGAACTGTTTGTCAGTATGGCCGGAAATTTTAATGACGGCTCGGTAAGAGGTAAAATACAAATTGGTTCCGCTTGGTGGTTTTTGGATCAAAAAGATGGTATTACAAAACAGATTAATGCGTTGTCTAGCATAGGGGTGCTTAGTAATTTTATTGGAATGTTAACCGATTCAAGAAGCCTATTGTCTTTTCCTAGACACGAGTACTTCAGACGTTTGTTGTGTGATATTTTTGGAACAGATATGGAGAGAGGGGAAGTCCCTTATGACAAGGAATGGGTCGGCAAGATAGTAAGGGATATAAGTTATTATAATGCCCGGGAATATTTTAGATTTTTTTAATAATGAATGGTAAAATTTTAAATTTTGGAGAAATCCTACTCCGTATTTGTCCAGACCTGTCTCAGGATTGGGTTGGAGCAGGGACATTGCCTTTTTTTGTAGGTGGAGCCGAACTTAATGTCGCAGCGGCTTTAGCCAAATGGGGGCTTCCATCAGCCTATATCTCCGCTATGCCCCAAAATGATATAACCGAGGGAGTTTTGGCGCATCTAAAGGATAGAAAAATAGACATAGACCATGTATTGCTGCAAGGAAATCGCCTAGGGCTTTACTATTTGCCCAAAGGAAAAGATGTAAAACATGCAGGAGTGATATATGATAGAGCTGATTCCGCATTTGCAAATCTAAACCGTGCCGATATAGATTGGGAAATGATTTTCAAAGATGTGTCTTGGTTTCATTTTTCGGCGATTTGCCCCGCTATATCTCAGGAAATAGCCGACATATGCCTAGATGCGGTGAAGGAGGCCAAACGTCAGAATATCTTTGTTTCATTGGACCTTAATTACCGTTCCAAATTATGGAAATATGGAAAGGAACCTATCGAGGTAATGCCCGATCTGGCAGTGTACTCTGATCTTATTATGGGAAATGTATGGGCGGCACAACAAATGTTGGGAACTTCATTGGCTCCAGAGATGCGAGAAGTAAAACCGAGTTATCCCAGAGAGTTGCTTGAAGAACAGGCAAAGAGGACAAGCTTGGAACTAGTCGCGCGATTTGAGAGATGTAAATTTGTAGCCAATACATTTAGGTTTGATTATCTAGAAACAGGGATTCAATACTTCACTACTATCTATGGAGATGGGCAGATGTTGGTTTCCGAAGAGTATGTGGCCGAAGTGATTGTCGACAGGGTGGGAAGTGGAGATTGTTTTATGGCAGGGTTGATATATGGTTTATATCAAGAGATGGGAATGCGTGGGACGCTCGAGTTTGCCACTGCGGCGGCTTTTGATAAATTATTTATAGCGAGTGACGCGACAGATAGTACGGTCACAGATATCCAAAAACGAATAAAGATATGAACAAGAAAAAAACGGTATTAGAGGCTGTTTTGCAGCAAGGCATATTGCCCTTATTTTATCATGATGTTGTTGATGAATCGGTCGAGCTTGTAAAGACGCTTTATAATGCCGGTGTAAGAGTCTTTGAGTTTACCAACAGAGGTGACAAAGCAGAAGTGGTGTTTAAAGCGCTGTTGTCTGTTAGAGACCAAGAAATGCCAGGGCTCTATCTTGGAATAGGCACGATAAAAAATGCTAAAGAGGCTTCCCTTTTTATAGATTTGGGAGCTGATTTTATCGTGTCTCCAATCGTGAATCCCAGTGTAGGGAAATTGGTGAATGAGGCCGGTCTACTTTGGATCCCAGGTTGTATGACTCCAACAGAAATTTACACAGCTCAAGAATATGATGCTGCTCTGATTAAGCTCTTTCCTGCGAATATATTGGGGCCAGGATTCATGACTGCGATTAAGGATTTATTTAAAGGGCAGTTGTTCATACCAACAGGTGGCGTTGATATAGAAATCAATAATTTAAATTCTTGGTTTCAGTCAGGCGTATGTGCTGTTGGGATGGGGAGCAAATTAATTGATCCTAAGCAAACCGAAGGATTGGAAGAAAGAACTGTATTGGCATTGAGCCTTGTGAGTCAAGCCAGACAAAACAATAAAATGTAAAGATGCGCATTTGTTTCCGGGAATGATAGGTAGTCGTTCCTAAAACAAATGCGGCGTTTTGACTTTTTTGCACTGATGGTAACGTCTTACTTACGATATATTCTGTTTACATTTACAGCAGTAAATCGTAGATAATATC
>JBEBQJ010000229.1:0-6706 GCA_040395455.1 Sphingobacterium yanglingense
CTTTATCCCAGTTTTCTAAGTAGTCTCCCACTCTTTTCAAAAACGTTCCGCCTAAAGCACCATCGATAACACGATGATCATACGACATCGTCAAGTACATCATGTGACGGATAGCAATCACATCTCCGGCTTCCGTTTCTAAAACCGCTGGCTTTTTAGTAATAGTACCTACTGCCAATATAGCAGCCTGCGGTTGATTAATAATAGGCATACCAAAAATATTACCAAAGGCGCCGATATTGGTGAAAGTAAATGTTCCGCCTTGCGTATCATCAGGTTTTAATTGATTACCCCGCGCACGATTTGCTAAATCATTGACCGACTTACTAAGACCTACCAAACTCAATTGATCGGCATCTTTAATGACCGGGACGATTAGATTACCTGATGGTAACGCCGCCGCCATCCCTATGTTTATATGCTTTCTTTTAATAATATTGTGTCCATCAACGGACACGTTTATCATCGGAAAATCTTTTAATGCTTTTGAAATAGCTTCGATAATTAATGGCGTAAAAGTGATGTTTTCTCCCTCTCTCTTCTTAAAACTATCTTTTACTTTATTGCGCCAATTCACCAGATTTGTTACGTCCGCTTCGACAACAGAAAAAACGTGAGGTGACGTACGTATACTATTGACCATATGATCCGCAATCAATCGACGCATACGATCCATTTCAATAACCTCATCTCCATTAGAGACCTTTACAACATGAGCTGGAGCGGCACTGCTTTGTTTTTCAACTTGAGGCGCTACCGGAGTCACCACTTTAATTGAACTAGTAACAGCCGAATCTGACCGATTATTGATATAATTTAAAACATCTTGCTTGGTCACCCTTCCTTCCGAACCAGACCCTTTAATACGGCCCAAATCCTCCAGAGATAAACCTTCTTGCTGTGCAATACTCTTGACCAATGGGGAATAAAAACGTTCTTCGGAAATATTTCTATGCTCAACAGCAACTTCTGGAACGGAGTTTTCTAGAATTTCCAATCCTGGAATAGACATTTCTTCCTTCGGTTCTTCAGCAGGAATTGTCTCAGCAACAGTTGCAGCGGAATTAGCTTCTTCAACATCACCTGCACCTTCCACCTCCAACAAAGCGATGACATCACCTACTTGCGCAACTTGTCCTTCTTCAAAAAGAATTTCCTTAAGTATACCTTCAACAGGGGAGGGAACTTCTGAATCCACCTTATCGGTAGCCACTTCGACCACGGTATCATCCTCATCAATACGCTCTCCCACAGCTTTCACCCATTTCGTCAAAGTCGCTTCAGAAACACTCTCCCCCATCTTTGGAAGTACCAATTTGAATATTCCCATAATTATTTTGTATTTAATCGCACTAAGTTAAAGAATTACGAATGAAATCCCTAAAAACAAAATATAATATTTAAAAACAAAGTTTGAATGAAATTATATTCCACTATTTGCTATTTTCCTTCTTATACAATTTCCACAACATATTTAATGCCTGTGCAATACTCCGCTCGATGTTAATGTGCCTGTCATTACGGAAGCTGAACATCTGGGTTACGGTTTCGTACTGCCCACATACTGCAATCCAAACCGTCCCCACTGGCTTTTCGGGCGTACCACCTGTAGGGCCCGCTATTCCGCTCGTGGCTATACCATAGGTAGCTCCTCCTACACGCTTCACACCTTCAGCCATTTGAATAACCGTCTGTTCACTTACCGCCCCAAAAGCTTTCAGAACATCTTCTTCCACCCCCAACAGCTGCTGCTTAATACGGTTATGGTAAGCAACAATCCCACAATCAAACATAGCACTTGCTCCCGGAATAGCCGTTATAGACCCAGCCAAAAGCCCCCCAGTACAACTCTCTGCTATTGCCAAACGAATGCCGTCTTGAGTAAACCTTTCCACGATAGCCTCCTCTATAGTGACATCTTTCTCCGCAACCAAATAGTCTGCCATGCATAAGGCAATGCGTTGGGCAAAACTGTCGGTTTCTTTCTTCAGAACCACGGCATCCGGACCAACTGCCGACAAACGAAGTCGTACTGTACCCAACTTTGGCAAATAAGCCAATCGAATATAAGTAGGTAATTCCGCTTCAATATCAGCTATCATTTCTGCTAAATACGATTCGCCGATCCCCATTGTTACAACATGTGCATGATATATACTCATCTTAGCACGAAAATTTGCTAATCTAGGCAACACCCGTTCTTCCATAAGAAACTTCATCTCAAAAGGCACACCAGGCAGAAACACAAAACACTTCCCCTCATATTCAACCCACATACCTGGCGCAGTCCCCACATCATTGAAGAGAACCTCACTACACGCCAATACATCTGCTTGCCCATAGTTCATAACAGGCATAGCCCGACCATTTCCAAACTTCTCGAAAATAGACTTCACATGGCGCAACACCTCTTCATCTCGAACCAGTGTCGTTTGAAAAAAAGAAGCAATAGTTTCTTTAGTCACATCATCCTTTGTAGGCCCGAGACCACCTGTAACTATAATAAGATCCGAACGTTTGGTAGCTTCATCCAGAGCATGCGTAATAGCAGCTCTACTATCAGAAATCGAAGCGATTTGATGAACAGCAATATTCTGGCCATCCAACAATTGCCCTAACCAGGCCGAATTGGTATCAACCACCTGTCCCAGCAAAATTTCATCGCCTATGGTTATAATCTCAGCTTTCATAATTACCATGAAGTTATAAGGTTACAAAGTTAGGAAAAGTTATGAGGTTACAAGGTTATGAAAAGTTACAAGGTGATAAGGTTACAAAGTTATAGAAGCCCCTTGACAACTAGATAATCCCCATACTTGGGACAGGCTCCCCATAACTCGATAACATCATAACTCGTTCACTTGATAACTTAATAACTATAATGACTATTACGCTTAGTTAACTTTAAGTCCTGCAATACAGAAGCTTTAGCTCTAATGGTAATATTATAACTCTGATAACGTCCAAAAGGCACCCATCCCACTGACATATCCCAACAATGCAAATCACGATATATTGAGAATCGAGTCATGGATACTTCCTTCTGTTTAAAATCGTATCCCGAGTTAAACTGTATCTTCCATTTTGGTGTCACGTTAACATCACCGTGTACATTGACCGTTGCAGAATAGTCGGAACGCTCCCGCCGTACCACCGAATCAAATCTCTTAAAATATTGAAAACTAAAAGAACCTGCTAGATTCCAAGGAATATTGAAATCGACAAAGGCATTAGGATCCTTACTAATACGAGCCAAGGCCTCCGATTGCTCTTTCGTCATATTCGGCATACTATTTCGCATAGAATCAATATTCCCATTTCGGCTCTTTGAGGCATCTGGATTAAAGCTATAGTCAAAGGACAATCCAAAATTTGTCAAACGGGCCAATTTACCGTCCTGTATCGTAAATCGATCAATACGTACATTTCGACCATCTAACACATAAGGATCCAGCGTACCATTGAAATTCAAATTAATCTTTTCATTAAAAATAGTCGTTCTTCCAGAAAAACTAATAGTAGAAAGCTTTAACGAATCGGCCGCAAAATTATAATTCCCACTAAAAGTCAACCCTTGTAAAATAGGAATCTTTTTAAAACCTTTCCCCGTACTATCATTCTCTGTACGGACTTTAGCTTCAATATTATTATCTACCGAAAATCCGATTCCCATAGACCGACCAGAAGAAGGTCCTCCGAAAATTCCACCATTAAAAATCGAGTACTCCGTAAGCTTACCACTTTGATCAATATAAGACTTGTAGAAACCAAACCTAGGATCCGAAAAGTCCGGTCTATAATTAAAGTTTATCGAAGGTGTTACCACATGTCGCACAGCCTCTATTTTCCCCATTTTAGGGTACATACCATATACCTTAGTAGACAAACCACTGGAAAAGGAGTAATCGTACGCTCTTCTAAATCCAGAAACCGTATCCCTAACATTTACCAAACCATTGATTTCATTATCAACACCTTCTCGGATTGTCTGTAAATACCACCGTTCCGTATAGATCATAGAGGTATTAAACTGGAAATACTTAAAAGCATTTAAACTCAAACTCACTGGGATATTATGTTGAAACCCATTTGTAAACTGCTTTAGAGCTTGCTTTTTGAAAAGAAGGGAATCCTGTGTTGAAATAGAATTTCGTCCTTGCAAACTATATCCTACCGTAATCCGCTGATACCATTTCTGCTCCCCTACCCGGTCTTTAGAATCAAAAGGATTGAACGTAGAAACGTTTAAAGCAAAAGACGGCAGCTCGAGATCAACCTTACCCGAGGCCATATCCTGCCGATGGCTCAAACTAGAAGTAAAATTCACTTTTCCATCTGCAAACACCTTACCATAGCTAATAGACGAAGACATGTTATTCCGTGTCAGCTGGTCATAGTCATAGGTGCTATTTGCTCCTGTATTCGTAAAATAAGATGCCGTACCAAAGTTGACCGATGCAGAGAACGACGTTCCAGGGTTGGCCTCTTGGCGCTGGGTATGGTTCCACGTAACATTAAAATCTTTGTTACTACCATAATTACTAGCCCCCTCAGTTCCCACTTTGGTCGATGCATACCGGATATTAAAACCGCCACTGTACTTATAGTTAACCATATAGTTGGTACGTACAGAGGCATCCCAAGAACCTTTGGAATAAAAACTACTACGGATTTCCGAATCCCAATAATCGTTGAAGGTAAGATACCATCCCAAATCCCGCAAACCGAACCCCCGGGCTACATCATCCCCAAAAGAAGGAAACAGAAAACCTGAAGACTTTTTATCCTGCTTTGGGAAGAAGCCAAAAGGTAGCGCAATAAATTTAAGCGGAATATTTTGTACAACAAGATAAGCCGGTCCTGCAATAATTTGTTTGTCCGTCACCAACCCCTTAGTGATATGTATACCAAAATGCGTATGGGGTTCTGGAAGATCACAGGTACTATACAGTCCTTTAAAAATGGACATCTCATCATAAAGATTCTTTCGTAAGATTTTGGCCTGAATAAAACCACCATCCACCTCTGTCATGATTCCAAAGGTTTTACCTTCCTGCGACTTATAATTATAACGCAGAGAATCCACCGCCTTAGGGGTATCATTCGGAAATAACACCACTGGCCTTCCGACATACTTTCCATTATGGTCCATCATACCACTGGCAAACAACACATTGGTATTTCTATCCAATCGGATATAATCTGCAGAAAGTTCAAAATCTTGATATTTAACTTTAGCCCCTTTATACAAGTGAATGATATTCTTGCTAACCTCATTCCATGAAGAGTCATTTGCCACGATGGTAACCACTGTTTCCAACCCACTATCGCCTTTCATAACGACCGTATCCCTTCCACTAGCGACTTTAAGATGATTTTTTGTTGTATCGTTGGCAATTAATGCCGTATCTTGAGCGTTGATACTTGTAGATTTTGCGGTTTCAATCTGAGCTAACGCTGTATGTACCCCCAAGAAGAGGGACACCAATAAAAGTAAAATACGAGTCGGCGTTTCCAAAGTTGAAATACGAAATATTATATTAGTCGTAAAAATAAACTATTACTGGCAAAAGTAGTCAAAATCATTAATAAAAGGCTGTTATTTTTATCATATACAATTAAACAACTATCTTTGTCAGTTCCTTATAAATCAGCTAGGACAAAAATGTAAAAAAAATACCGATGAAATTTTTAAATATTGTTAAAAAATTAAGCTTCACCTTACTCACTTACGCTCTTTCCGTAACTGCTGTTTCATCTACACCTATTAACAACGACCCTCCTGTTTCAAAGAACAAAAAAACCTTTACAGTGGTCATTGACCCTGGACATGGAGGTCCAGCAACAGGCGCAGCAGGAAGACGATCCTTAGAAAAAAACCTAGTTCTAGATGTGTCCAAAAAACTTAAAACAGCTTTAGAAACAAAGCTAAATATCAATGTGATTATGACACGTACTACGGATGTGGACATTCCCTTCCGAACCCGCTCTGAGATAGCCAATAGAAATAATGCTGATATTTTCATTTCTATTCATGCAAATTCAACAAGCCAGAGAACTTCCAAGGCTTCGGGCACCGAAACCTTTGTCCTGGGATTCCACCGCATGTCTGACCAAGATGTAGCGATCCGGGAGAATGCGGATATGCTACTTCACAACGACGATAACAGTGACTTGGGAGACTTTGACCCTAAAGATCCTTCCAGTTATATCGTATTCAAGCTCATGCGTAGACAATATCGTGACCGCAGTATTCGACTGGCTTCCTATATACAACATGAATACACCGCTTCAAATCGTATAGACCGAGGTGTTAAGGAACTCGGGCTAGCCGTACTTTCCCGCGCCTCGATGCCTGCTGTATTGACTGAAATCGGTTTTATCAACAATTCCGAAGAAGAAGACTATATGTTATCGGACGAAGGACAGGCAGAAATTGTAGAAAATCTCTTTCAAGCCATAAAAAAGTTTAAAATATCCGCAGAGAAATAAACATTTACGCTATTTTCTGTGTTAAATAGATAGGTAGACTTGTTTTTATATCGCAATCAATTCTATTGGATATAAAAATGAATTTCTGTAAGTTTAGACTGTTTATATAAGGTATAAGCTAAACCCTTAAATGATTGTATTTTGAAAATATCTAACGAGACTAAAGTAGGCGCATTAACGGCAATAGCAATTGCCTTATTATTTATCGGTTATA
>JBEBQJ010000230.1:0-6676 GCA_040395455.1 Sphingobacterium yanglingense
CCGATATACACAGTGATTATTGTACTGAAACCTACCAAGAATATAATTAGCGGAAAGAATATCGCTTGTACTTTTACAAGGTCAAGAGAACTGTTCCTATAGACATTGCTCTCGTGTGCAAATTTAGCCATTTTTTGTTCTTCTCTTACATAGGTTTTTATCACCCGTATACCAGAGAATGTTTCCTGGACAAAAGAGGAGAGTTTTGACAGTTGCGCTTGGATTTTGGTGCTACGCTTGTTTATTATACGGTTTACCAATAGAATAATCAATGATATTATTGGAATTGGCAATAGTGCGTAGGTTGCCAAAGTCGGATTTACATCATACATCGCATATATGATCATCACAGAAAGTGTTACCGTGTTGATGGCATACATTATCGCTGGACCAAGGTAGTTACGAACCTGGTTTACATCTTCCGTAGCACGATTCATTAGGTCACCCGTGTTGTTCTTTCTGAAAAAAGAGAAATCCAGCTCTTGATAGTGATTGTATATCTCGTTTTTTAGGTCATATTCAATATGTCTGGAGATAAGTATGATTGACTGTCGCATCAAGAATAGAAAAATTCCTCTAAGTAGTGCGAGTACAAGGACTACAACCCCGAAAAAAAGTAAGCTGCTTCCGAAGACTTGATAGATTAGGCTTTGGCGTTCGAAACCATCATACAGCCTGTATAAGTCTATGTTTTCCTTGACTAGGTCAAAAGCTTCGCGTATTACTTTTGCTGGTAGTATTCCAAAGTAGTTAGAAATAATTACAAAGATTACACCTGGGATTAATCTCCATTTGTATTTGTAGAAATATTTATTGAGGTAGGATAGTTCTTTCATGTTGTGTCTCTATTACAAATGTAATGGTTTCGGTTTAATATCTTTTGGCCGTTTCTTTCTAATTCGTCATATAATTCTGTAAAAGCGACATATTTCAATAAATAACGGATAAAACGAATTAATTTTTTATTTTTGTGAAGCTTTTTAGAATAGTTTTTGAATTATTTTTT
The DNA here is from genome assembly GCA_040395455.1 of Sphingobacterium yanglingense. GTDB lineage: Bacteria > Bacteroidota > Bacteroidia > Sphingobacteriales > Sphingobacteriaceae > Sphingobacterium > Sphingobacterium yanglingense_A. The sequence continues at coordinate 1,007 of JBEBQJ010000230.1, forward strand.
TTGATATGCAAAACGCTTCAGTTTTCGATTTGATGGCCTCTTCAGAGCATCAGAATTTGTTTTTTTGCAATGACCCATCGGTCGGCCTGAAGGCCATCGTTGCAATCCATGACACGACTCTAGGCCCCGCTATTGGAGGGGTTAGAATGCTACCTTACGAGTCAGAAGGAGAGGCTGTCGAGGATGCGTTGCGTCTATCGAAAGCAATCACCTATAAATCTTCATTAGCTGGATTAAACTTAGGAGGTGGATGTGCTGTCATCATCGGTAACAATCGTACCGAAAAATCCGAAGTACTGATGCGTCGCTTTGGCAAATTTGTCAAAGGTTTGAACGGTAACTTTATCGCTTCCATCGATGTCGGGACTACACAGAAAGATTTAGAATATATTCATGCCGAGACGGATTACGTGGCAGGGCTTCCTACCTCTATGAATGGAGGTGGTGATACTACTGTTTTCGCTGCTCGCGGTGTTTTTTATGGAATCAAAGCTTCAATAAAGGAATTGTATGGTGATGATTCCCTTGCTGGCCGCAAGATTGCTGTTCAGGGAGTTGGGGCAGTAGGAGAGCAGTTGGTTTCTATGTTGCGCGCTGAGAATGCGCGGGTCTACGTATCGGATATGACCGAAGAACGTAAGATGAAAGTTGCAGCCAAGTATAAAGCCGAGCCGATTCAATACGCAACGAGTTATGAATTGGATGTTGATGTCTATGCCCCTTGTGCGTTGGGAGGTACAGTCAATGTAGATACAGTGCCCAAGATGCGCTGTAAAATCATTGCGGGATCAGCCAATAATCAATTGAAAGATGAAGAGCGTACTATTCAATTATTGAAGGAGCACAATATCCTTTATACCCCTGATTTTTTAATTAATTCAGGAGCATTGATTAGTTGTTATTCAGAGTTAGAAGGCTACGGTACAGATCGTACGGAGTCTTTAATACGTAATATTTATAGCGCTACGCGCGACGTCTTACAAACGTCTAGAGAAGAAGATATTACTACATTCCAAGCGGCCAAGCAGTTGGCTGAAAAGCGTATCTCAGATATGGCCAAGCTTAGAAGATAGGATACATTCTTAGATTATCGTTCTTATAAAATTATCGTTCTTATTACATATGTTAAACAGAAGACACCTTAGAGTTAAGGTATTGCAGACGCTTTACGCGTACAGTTTATCCGAGGATAGACAGGTTAAAGATTTTGAAAAAGCTCTTTTCAAAAATGTGGAAGAGGTCAATGAGATGTATATCTGGACATTGAACCTATTGGATGAGGTAGCAGAGTATGTGGTTTTGGATCAAGAGAGTCGTGCAGCTAAGTTTCTGCCTACCGAACAGGATAAAATCTTAACTGCAAAGTTGAACAGCAATACTTTCATTGAGTCGTTGCGTCAGAATCGGACATATTTAGAGTTGGTTAAAAAATATAACGTTTCTTGGGGATTTGACCCGGAGATTGTTCGTTCTATTTTTGCTCAACTTAAGGATTCTCCGGCTTATTTGGAATACTTAGCTTCAACGGATTACAGTATCAATGCCGAGAAGGATATTATCAAATATATATTCAAGAAAATAATCCTTAAATCCGTGGATATCGAGCAGGTTTTTGAGGATAAATTTATCAATTGGCCGGTAGACAAAGAAGTTCTTCAGGCAATGATTGCTAAGACTTTTAAAAACTTTAGCTCAGAGAACCCTTCACAAAATAAATTGGCAGATCTTACACCGAGCTGGGATGAAGATGAAGAGTTTATTTCCGAGTTACTGAAGACATCTATCCGTTATGGAGAAGAGTATCAGGCTCTGATTGCCGCAAAAACAAAGAACTGGGAAGCTGATCGTATTGCCTTAATGGACATTCTATTAATGCGTATGGCAATCAGTGAATTGATAAACTTCCCCTCTATACCGGTTAAAGTGACAATAAATGAATATATTGAACTTTCTAAGTCGTTCAGTACATTGAAGAGTAATACTTTTATTAATGGTATTTTAGATAAGATTCTAGCTGACTTGACGAAAGAAGGACGTATTCGGAAAGCAGGTAGGGGATTAAAAGATTAACTTATGGTATTTAGAAACACGCTTTTGGCTTTTGCCATCATTGGGTTATTGGTAGGTTGCAGTAATCAAAGTGCAACCAAGACCGAACAGAATGTGGAACAACCTGTAGTCTCCACAACTGATACAACAGCTTCTAAGCAGCAGGGCGTCATCGAATTTGAGGAGTCTGCCTTCGATTTCGGCAAGGTAAAAGAGGGAGCAGTAGTAGAACATATCTTTAAGTTCAAGAATACGGGAGTTGCTCCGGTTATCTTGTCTCAGGTTTCGGCCTCCTGTGGTTGTACGACGCCAGATTTTACCAAAGAGCCGGTTTTGCCTGGCAAAGTTGGTGAGATTAAAGTGAGTTTTAATAGTTTAGGGCAAGTGGGCAATCAACAGAAGATTGTAACAGTAAGTTCTAATGCAGAAAATAGAGTAACGACCATTCAGATCAAAGGAATCGTCGAAGAGTAGAAAACAGTAATCAATAACTAAATAAATAATAAAATGATATCAACATTTTTTTTACAAGCTGCAGGTGGTGGTGGAATTATGAGTTTCTTACCAATGATTTTAATCGTTGTTGTATTTTATTTCTTCATGATCAGACCGCAGATGAAAAAGCAGAAAGATCACAAGAAATATATTCAGGAGTTAGATGTCAATTCTAAAGTAGTAACTACAGCAGGGATACATGGACGTATCGTTGAGGTTAGTGAATCTACTTTTTTGATTGATGTAGGTTCTGGTGTTAAAATGCGTTTTGACAAATCGGCAATCTCTTTAGATGCATCTCGTGCTGCAAATACAGAAGTAAAGAAAGATTAATTTCTCTTACTGCAAAGATTACAGGCCATTCATGTTTTGAATGGCTTTTTTTTCGATAATACAACTCATTTTTTCTAAGTTTGTATATAAACAATCAAGGTGCTACAAGCTGTGTGGGTGTGATTTGAGGGCTTGTTCGAATAGCGTGGAACAAAGAGAGCAAAGCCCCATGTCGACTATAGAGGGTGTAATAATTATTTACCGATGAAACAAAGGAGAATAAATAAAATACAACGGCGGAAAATTTCCATTTTCATACGTTGCCTTGTTATTTCTTTTGTCGCTTGGTTACTGATTGCTGTTTCCAATAAATACACCTTCACTGTTAAAGCAGGTATCGAGTACGTCAATATACCAGAGAAGCGAGCATTTCACCCGTTACAATCAGATACCGTTAGCGTACGTATCAAAATGAGCGGTTGGAACGTATTGTTGTCCCGGTTAAATCCTGATACCGCAAATATCCAAGTCGACTTGAGCAGTTTGAGTAGTCGGAACTATATTGTTTTTTCCAATCAGATTGGTTTTATCAATAGACAGTTTCCCGTAGATAAGCAGGTTATCAGCGTGGGGCCGGATACCTTGTATTTTGATTTTTCCAAACAGACCCAGCGTAAAGTCCCAGTCCGCGTACCAATGCATATTGGCTTTAAAAAACAGTATGGTGTGGTTGGACCTACACGTACCAGTCCAGAATACGTAACGATTACAGGACCATTGGAAGATGTTGCGAATATTGAGTTTCTAGAGACCGACAGTGTGTTTGGTACGCAGGTACATACCGATATCCGGACAGTCTCTAATATCAGTAGAAAGCAACGTACCAATGTCACGATATATCCGACTTTTGCGGAGGTAACCATTCCTATAGGAGAATTGACGGAGAAGATTATCGAAATCCCCATCAAAGTAGAGAATGAAGGGCGTTACACCTCTGTGCGAACGATTCCCAGCAAGGTGACTGTAACAACCCTCGTTTCTTTAAAAGATTTTAGCAAATGGACAGCCCGTGATTTTGAAGCTATCGTTGATTTGGAAAACTGGACAGATAATGGAGTTAAAAGTCTGCCTATTCTTATGACCAAAGTTCCTGATTTTGTTAAAATCATAAAAATAGAGCCTCAGAACGTCGATTTCTTCGTTCGTAAATAAGTCACAATGGGAATAAAAGTTGGTATTACGGGAGGGATTGGCTCAGGAAAGAGCTATATATCCCGCATTTTTAAGGCTATGGGCGTTCCATTTTACGACGCGGATAAAGAAGCCAAGCAACTTATGAATCAGGATCCCGATATACATCAAGGATTAGTGAATGCATTTGGCGATGCCGTGTATCAGACCGACGGAACACTGGATCGGAGATGGTTGTCCATGCAGGTCTTTAATAATAATGATAAATTACAGCTATTGAATAGTATTGTCCACCCTGTAGTCATCAGACATGGACAAGAGTGGGCAATGCGGCAGACCGCAGCTTATAGCCTTAAGGAGGCTGCACTATTAATAGAGAGCGGATCCTATAAGAGCCTAGATTGTCTTATTCTAGTATCAGCTCCAGAGGAACTAAGGATTGAACGTGTTATGCATAGAGATGGCGTATCGCGTGAGGAAGTCCAAGGGCGAATAGATAAGCAGATGCCCGAGTCTGAAAAAAAGAAGTATGCGGATTTCATTGTTCATAATGACGGAGTGAGCCCTTTGTTGCCGCAGATATTGTATATACATCAACAGATTTTACAAAGAAAATGGTCGAAATAATTGACGACTTTTTAGTGGAGACCGCTCTAGGATACTATTGTCGGTACGGAGATTTTTATATTGATCCCAAGCAGCCTGTACAGAAGGCTGTCATTTCCCATGCCCATGGTGATCACGCGGTCCCAGGAAACCGGAATGTATACTGTACAGCTGCTACAGCTGCTTTTATGGAGTATCGTTTTACCAGACATACCCAGTCAAGCTATTTCATTAAGGGGTTTGACGAGAGCTTTGATTTAAATGGTGTAGCGGTTACTTTCATCCCTGCAGGACATATATTAGGGTCTGCTCAGGTGTTGATGGTTTTCAAAGGCGTACGCTATCTCTATACGGGAGATTATAAGCTCCAAGAGGACGCGACCTGCGAGCCTATAGCTTATGTCAAGGCCGATGTATTGATTACGGAGACCACATTTGCAGACCCCGCTGTTATGCATCCAGATCCAATAGAAGAGATTAAAAAGCTGCAAGCAGTATCGATGCATATCATGCTTGGGTGTTATGCGCTAGGCAAGTCTCAACGTCTTACGCATTTGCTCAATACCTATTGTCCGGAAAAGACAGTGCTCCTGCATCACAGTATGCTGCCTTTGCATCGTATCTATGACGATTTGGGCTTTGTTAAGTTAACTTACGAACCCTATCAACGGAAATCATTAAAAGAAGGGAGAGATAAGGTGTATCTCGTGCCTCCTATGACCTTCAATCATTATATAAGGGCCAAGAACGTAGTTCGTGTTTTTGCTTCAGGCTGGAAGCGATTACAGCGGCAGAATGATCTTTCTCTTTATATTTCTGATCATATCGACTGGGCTGATTTATTGACTTACATTGGTCAAGTAGAGCCGACCGAGATTTGGACAGTTCATGGTGAAGGGGCACACTTACGTGAGTTCTATCGTGACAGTATGAAAGTCCGGAATATTTTAAAAGGATAGGACAGGGAAGAAATAAAAAAAGACTATCTTGTGGGATAGTCTTTTTTTTGTGGTGCCAGCTGGATTCGAACCAGCGACACAAGGATTTTCAGTCCTT
>JBEBQJ010000231.1:0-6633 GCA_040395455.1 Sphingobacterium yanglingense
CCAATGACCTACTGATTACAAGTCAGTTGCTCTACCAGCTGAGCTAAGGAGGCGTAAATCCCGTTGGATTCAACGCTGCAAATATGAGAAGTTTAACGCGATTATGCAAGTTTCAAGCAAGCTTTTCACCTTCAAAGGCTATAATGTCCTGAAATTCACCACTAAAATATTAAATTTATCGAAAATCGGAAAATTTGACAGCCAAAAACACAAAAACAAGACAAAAATTCAGATTTCAATTCTAAAAAACCGTAAGGCATTCAATTTGTTTAACAACTACATACAAACAGTAAACACCTTATTTCAACATATTAAAAATGAATTTCAACAATTATACAATCAAAGCACAGGAGGCCATACAAAAGGCTTCGGAGATTGCGGTAGGCAATCAACAACAAGCTATTGAGCCCGCACATCTATTAAAAGCATTATTAGCGGTAGATGAAAATATAATAAGTCATCTATTAAAAAAATTGAATGTAAATATCGGATACATCACATCCGAAGTAGACAAGCTCATAGAATCCTTGCCAAAAGTAAGCGGTACCAACGTTTATCTTAGCAATTCTACATCTACTGTCTTACAAAAAGCACAGAGTTATTTAAAAGAATTCAACGACGAATATATATCTGTCGAACACCTGCTATTAAGCTTATTAGCAGCAAATGACAAAACTTCTGCACTTTTAAAAGATCAAGGCGTCAATGAAAAGGATTTAAAACTTGCAATAAAGGAATTGCGCGGTAACAATAGAGTGACCGATCAGAATGCTGAAGCTACTTATAATGCTTTAGGCAAGTATGCGCGCAATCTAAACGAATTCGCGGAGTCCGGAAAATTAGATCCAGTCATCGGGCGGGACGAAGAGATTAGAAGAGTAATGCAGATACTTTCTCGCAGAACCAAGAACAACCCTATTCTAGTCGGGGAACCGGGAGTTGGTAAGACCGCTATTGCCGAGGGGATAGCACACCGTATCATCAAGGGCGATGCGCCAGAAAATCTAAAGAACAAAACCGTGTTTTCATTAGATATGGGAGCCTTGATCGCAGGTGCAAAATACAAAGGCGAATTTGAAGAGCGATTAAAAGCCGTAGTAAAAGAGGTTTCCGATAGTGATGGCGAGATTATCCTATTCATCGACGAAATCCACACCTTAGTTGGTGCGGGCGGTGGAGAAGGTGCTATGGATGCCGCAAACATTCTAAAACCAGCACTAGCTCGTGGTGAACTCCGTGCTATAGGTGCCACCACACTCAATGAATACCAAAAGTATTTTGAAAAAGACAAGGCCCTCGAACGTCGCTTCCAAAAGGTGATGGTCGAAGAGCCTGATACGCAAGATGCTATTTCTATTTTAAGAGGGCTTAAGGAACGATATGAAACACACCATAAAGTACGGATACTCGATGAATCCATCATAGCTGCTGTAGAATTATCACAACGTTATATAACAGACCGCTTTTTACCAGACAAGGCGATTGATTTAATCGACGAAGCCGCTTCCAAATTACGCCTGGAGATGGATTCCGTCCCAGAAGCAGTTGATGAACTGGAACGCCGTATCATGCAGCTCGAAATCGAACGGGAAGCTATAAAACGGGAAAATGATGATAAGAAAGTAGCTGAACTATCAGAAACAATCGCAAATCTATCCAGTGAACGCGATTCTCTAAAAGCTGCTTGGCAATCCGAAAAAACACTGGTAGACCGAGTCAACCAAGAGGTGCAAAACATTGAGGACTACAAACTCGAAGCCGACCAAGCCGAACGGGCAGGTGATTACGGAAAGGTAGCTGAACTACGTTACGGAAAAATCAAAGAAGCACAGGACAATGCCGAAAAACTAAAAGCCGAGCTCAACGAAAAACAACAGAGCAGCCGTATGCTGAAAGAAGAAGTGACCTCGGAAGACATCGCCGACGTCGTGTCCAGATGGACCGGCATACCTGTAAACAAAATGGTGCAATCTGAGCGTCAAAAACTATTGAATCTGGAAGAGGAGCTTCACAAACGGGTAGCCGGTCAAGAAGAAGCTATCGAAGCTATTTCTGATGCCATACGTCGCTCGAGAGCAGGCTTAAGTGATGCCAAAAAACCGATAGGTTCATTTATATTCCTGGGAACTACAGGTGTCGGTAAGACAGAGCTAGCAAAAGCGTTGGCAGAATTTCTTTTTGATGACGAACATGCCCTTGTTAGAATCGATATGTCCGAATATCAAGAACGTCATGCTGTATCCCGGTTAATAGGAGCGCCTCCGGGATATGTTGGCTACGATGAAGGTGGACAGCTTACGGAAGCTGTAAGACGCCGTCCATACTCGGTGGTTCTTCTCGATGAAATAGAGAAAGCCCATCCAGATGTATTTAACATCTTACTGCAGGTATTAGATGACGGTCACCTTACGGATAATAAAGGAAGGGTAGTAAACTTCAAAAACACCATCATTATCATGACATCCAATACGGGTTCGCATTTGATTCAAGAGAATTTTGCGACCTTGACGGATACCAATAGAGATGAAGTTGTTGCAAAAACAAAAGATGAAGTGTTTGAACTACTTCAAAAATCCATACGTCCGGAGTTTTTGAACAGAATTGATGAAATCATCATGTTTACCCCATTGAGCCGAAATGAAATCGGAAGCATTGTACGCATGCAATTTGACCGTGTACAAAGACAGCTCGCAGAGCAGAATATATTCTTGTCCGCCTCCGAAGATGCGTTAGACTGGTTAGCACAGCTTGGTTACGACCCAATCTATGGTGCCCGACCACTGAAGCGTGTCATTCAGAAACGCATCCTTAATGAGCTATCCAAGGAAATTCTGGCCGGTAACGTAACGAGCGATTCTATCATACAGTTGGATGTCTTTGACGGAAAGTTTGTATTTATCAATAAAAACGAACAGTCCAACGCATAAAGCATCATTTCGGATTTAAAATCAAATACAAAAGGGCTATTTCACAAAAAATAGTCCTTTTTTTATAGCCTTTCATTTGCTTATCTTTACGATAAGCACATTTTTAGAGCAACAGACAAAACGAGCTATGGAAATCAATTACATACCGGCCAAACAGGGCAAGATTGCAGAGATAACAGGAGAAGCAACATTTATTCAAAATCAGGAAGATGCATTAAATCTGATGATGAACTGCCTCTATAGTGATGCAGACAAATTGATTTTATATCAAGAGAATATCACTCCAAACTTCTTTAATCTAAAAACCAAACTAGCAGGTGATATCCTTCAAAAATTCTCCACCTATCAAGCCTACCTCGCTATAGTAGGAGATTTTACAGTTTATGAAAGCAAAAGTTTGCAAGACTTCATACGGGAGAGCAATCGCATGAAACGAATCCACTTTGTATCCTCAAGAGAAGAAGCACTCGAACTCTTTGGTGGACTACATTAAAATAAAAAAAGGGGGTTCTTCAAAAGCCCCCCCTTTTTTATTTGAAAAACAGTTACTATTCGCCGTCTTCTTTAGCAGCTAAATAGCGTTCAGCTTCTAAAGCTGCCATACATCCTGTACCTGCAGCCGTAATTGCTTGACGGTATACATTATCCTGTACATCACCACAAGCAAATACACCAGGGATATTAGTAGCTGTAATATTTGGTTTTGTAATCAAATAGCCAGTCTCGTCCATATCCAAAACGTCTTTGAACAACTCTGTATTTGGCTGATGTCCAATAGCGACAAAGAAACCTGTTACCTCTAAGTCTTTCGTTTCTTTTGTTTGGTTATTCAATACACGTACACCTGTAACCACCTGACCATCACCTAGGATTTCTTGTGCTTCGCTCATATAGTGAACTTCAATATTCTTCGTGTTCATTACACGGTGCACCATTGCTTTTGAAGCACGGAACTCGTCACGGCGAACTAACATATGCACCTTATTACATAGCTTGGCTAAATAAGTAGCTTCCTCAGCCGCTGTATCTCCAGCTCCAACAATAGCCACATCCTGTCCTTTGTAGAAGAACCCATCACATACGGCACATGCCGAAACACCACCACCCATATACAATTGCTCAGAAGGCAATCCTAAATATTTAGCTGTAGCACCAGTAGCAATAATCACAGTCTCTGCAGTAACAGTTTTCACACCATCAATAACAACAGTGTGTATACCACCTTCTTTAGAGAAATCAACTTTAGTAGCATAGCCAAAACGCACATCTGTTCCGAAGCGTTCTGCTTGCGCACGAAGGTCGTCCATCATCGTTGGACCAGTTACACCTTGCGGATACCCTGGAAAGTTGTCCACCTCAGTAGTCTGAGTCAACTGTCCACCCGGTACTATACCTGTATAAACGACAGGCTTCAAATCGGCACGCGCCGCATAAATAGCTGCAGTATATCCAGCCGGACCTGAGCCAATGATTAGACATTTTACGTGTTCAATCTCTTGTTGTGTATTCATCTATTTTCTATTATTCTATATTACTTCCCAAATCTATCTTGTAATCCCTTTAACATATCAGTCGTTATAGGTTTACTAGGCTCCTCCACTTTTTTCTTAAACTCACGCTTCACATGACCTTCTCCTCCAGTAGCCTCTTTTGTCTTTACTTCTTTCTTCTGGCTCTTATGTGCATTCCAGATATTCTCTAACACCTTTTTGGTATAACGTGGAAAATCTCCATTTTGCATCCAGGCATAGTAACTTGGTTCCACATCAAATACATCCGTCACATTTTTACCTTTATGTTTACCAAAATTAATCGTCACCTCCCCCTCTTCATTGTAGACCAAACGGCCCGCAAAATCAACAGGCTTGGACAGGTTTGTAAACGTGTGTAGCGCCTGAACATCATTCACTACAGGGTAAGATATTTCTCCATGCTTATCTTCAAAAGCAACACCATTATACTTGTCCAACTGCGCTTTAAGCACCTCATAAGTAGCACGGACATCTGCCTCAGCCTGATGCGCATTCTCCAAACTTTGACCGCAATAGAAACGATAAGCCGCCTTCAGCGTACGCTGCTCCATTTGATGGAATATATTCTGTACATCAATAAAGGCACGTCCTTCCAAAGAAAAATCAACTCCCGCTGCTAAGAACTCTTCCATCAGCATAGGGACATCGAATTTATTGGAATTATACCCTGCCAAGTCAGCATCTCCTATAAAATCAGCAATCTCTTGTGCCAATTCTTTAAAGAGCGGCAGGTCTTTTACGTCCTCATCATAAATACCGTGAAACAACGATGACGCTGCTGGAATTGGAATCCCGGGATTAACCTTTTTTGTGTATACTTCCTCGCCACCGCCAGGTAATATTTTTACGATAGCGATTTCAACAACCTTGTCCGTAGCAATATTTACACCTGTAGTTTCTAAGTCAAAAAAGGCTAACGGTCTTCTCAAATTTAATTCCATGGGCTAAAGATAATTCTAAATCTGTATATACAAAAATACTGAATCCAAATCGTTACAATATCACTCTCCTGTCAATAAAAACGCTTCAAAACCAAAAATTTTACACCAATTCCCCCTATTATCCATAACTTTCGGCGAATAAAAAAAGGGTAGAAATAAATCTACCCTTCATTATTTTTTGATAAAACAATCTTTACTATCCCAACGTCTCTTTCAACCGTTGAATCTGATGATCCACCAATTTCTGTAAAGGTCCCGAAGCCATCATCTTCATCATCATATTAAGCTGTGCTTCGATCACAAATGTAGCTTTCGTTTCACCTCCCTGCTCTTCCAATCTCCAAGCCAATTTGATTTCAAAAGGAGCCTCTTCAGAAGGAATACAGACAATCTCTTTGTTCTCAACACGCTGACTGATCTTCAGAGCTAGTTTCGCCATATTTTTAATGGTAAAGCGGGCCTCATCCACAGTCGATGTCCAATTATAGATATTCTCGGGCATCAGCTGCTCATGATTATTCAAATCAGCCAAGAAAGCATAAACATCACCTATAGGCTTATTTATTACTACGTTGTTCTGGATAATAGTCATCTCTTTTAAAAATTAATATTTTAAAGTGACAGAGGTGTCGCTTATAACTTTCATAACCTTTGTCACCAATGTAACTCTATCGTTAAACTTCAGGTGTCCAATTAGCGGGGTCCACACGCCACTGTTCTAAAACAGTAATATCAGCCTCTAGAACATAACTTTTGTCTACCGCAACGTGGATGAGAGCATTATAATCACACAAACTGAACAATGGACATTTTGCATCCGCAAAATTTGTCGTTGCTACATCTAAGCCGTATGTAAAAATAGAAACTAATCCAACTACATTACATCCTGCATCACGCAAAGCTTTCACAGCCTGTAATGAACTTTTTCCTGTTGAAACTAAATCTTCAATAACCACGACACGCTGTCCTGATACAACCTCGCCTTCGATTAAGTTTTGACGCCCGTGATCTTTGGCACTACTACGTACATAAGAAAAAGGTAAACCTAAATCCTGGGCCACCAACACGCCCTGAGGTATTCCTGCTGTTGCCACGCCCGATATCATATCGACAGATCCAAACTCCTCTTGGATTAATTGAGAAAGTTTTTGACGTATGTACGTACGAATCGCTGGATGTGATAATGCGACACGATTATCACAGTAAATTGGAGACTTCCACCCTGATGCCCAT
>JBEBQJ010000232.1:0-6633 GCA_040395455.1 Sphingobacterium yanglingense
ATCTAACAGAAAATGACAAGCTTCTATCTTTTTTGAATACGCATTTTTTGATTAAGCAACTCCATAACCAGTTTTTTCCAACTAAAGGGAGATCGCTTAATAGACTCCTCATCTTACAGCACGATAGCGAATATTCCTTTGTAGATCAGGGGTATGAGGGTGAAAGTATGCTTATAATACAAAGTAGCTTCTTACGCTATTCAGTACAGTGAGATGGCGGGAAGATATTGCTGCCTGATTTCCTTCTGTTTGTAACAAACCGATTTAAATTGTGATTTGGGTTCCACTTCCACCAATTACTTTAATTCCTTCAGTTGTATGCTTCCAAAATCGGATATAACGATATTTTGCTTCAAATAGCTGTCCATTATAATATCCTTTTAACGCCATGGTTAGTGTAACGATAGCCGTATCATCGATAATATGTAAATCATCAATCATGGGTAGTAGTTCGACAACTTTTAACAAGCCATCTCGATATGTTTTTAGATCGATTTCTTTGGTTATTACCTCACCAGTGGGAGAGACAAAAAGCAAATCTTGGTGCAGCAGTTCATCAAGAGCCTGTAGGTCACATTCCTTAATAGCACTATAAAGCTTATTCTCTAACTCTAAAATTGCTTCTTTCGTCATTATGCTTTTTATAAATGTTACGTTAAGCATAACGAAAATAGACTACTTATGTTGTACAGTGTACGACAACATTTTATAACTGCCTTATTCCATCCCATATCTAGTGACTCGACAGATTCACGGTTTTGAATGCCTTTCTATATATCCTCTTACTTCTTCCTTTAGAAAAGGAGATAGCGTGTTGTCCGTATTTAGTTCTTTCAGTAGCGAAAGGTAGTTCGTCGATTTATAGGATTCCTGTCCCGAATTCAGGATTCTATTTATCATCAATAGATTATATTCATTCGGGCACCTGTTGACCGATTTTATAAGTTCTTCTTCGTATTCTTTTAAGCCTTCTATGCCATGGATTATGGACCATAAAACCCCATCGTAATGATCTTCATCCAATCGCTCGAATATGCTAAGCAAAGGATCAATAGCTTTTTTCGCTTCACTGGTGTCCAGTTTGTATATCAGCTCTATCATAGAATCCACGTTATACAGCGAGTCATCATTGGGGTTTATTGCGTTCAGCTGATCGATCAGTTTTTCTATTTCCATCTTTATCACTTTACTATATAACTATCGGGTAGTTAATTATTATTCCACTTGTTTTTATCCTCTACCGGGTTTGGCAATCGGCTTTCGATCATTTCTTTTACCCATTCCGGGTCTATATAGTTGTAAGTAGATTCTATGCTCCAAGATAAAAAGTCTGATGGACCTCCATTCAGATACGGGGGAGGTGATACCGGTTTGAAAACCGTAGGCATCGGTTCTTGTATAGAAATAGAATTCAGCACAAATCCTAATTCTTGTACCACATTCCACGCCAGTTTATCCTCGATGTCAATATCCAGCCTAATCGACCAATATGCATCAGCAGATAGATCGCTGGCGATTACACGGACACTCGGGACTTTGTTTAGAAACTCAACCAGTATTGGTAAGCCTTTTTTTAGTTTATTAATATCAATATATTCCGTACTGGGAGTAATGTTCTCCAGTTTTTTGACAATATGCGCATGTAAACCTATGCGGGCATCTGTAGCTTCCTTTTCAAGAGCCTTTGCTAGTTTCTTAGGTAAATTAAGTTCCATTTTAAGCGTTTTGTAAATTAATGAAATCCTCGGCCAACTCTATATCTAAGAGAGAGCCAATAATAACCAGAGATAATAAGAGCACAACGTAATCTATGTTAAACTATTATCTTCACATCAAAACAAACCTACATAAATTCACTAGGAGATACAATACAATTGCGTCGTAGTGGCAGCGCTTTCTTATTGCTAATAGTAGGAGTTTTGTCGTCGAATGGGGATATTTTGCCTAAATTGGCATGGCAGATTTCCTATGATGGCTGGCCATAGCCAATTAGCATAGGGTAGTAACTTTAATGGAAAATGGAGAAAGAGCTAATTAAATATTCCGATACAGAAATAGGTATTCCTGAAATAAAGAAACTGCTATCAGTAGACTTGAACGCTAGATTACCAAAGAGTGAGGGGAAGGGGTACGAGCCTTTTTACCCTGAAACCACAGCATTGATATTAGCAGCCACCTTTGGTTATACAGATTTGGTCTCCATGCTCATAGCGCATGGTGCAGATGTCAATCTTTATAACAACCAAGGGGGGACGGCACTCCATGTAGCCCTCAAACGGAAACATAACCGCATTGTGGAACTACTGCTGTGCGCTCAGGCCGATCCGGATATAAAAGACATATATGGTAAAACAGCACTACACTACGCCTGTTCTCAGGCCGATCCGCAGCTCTTAAAAATGATTATCAACGCTGGTGCAGATCTAAAAGCACAAGACAACGACAAGCAAACAGCACTTTTTCTCCCTGCCTATAATGGAAGAACCGAGTTTGTTGATCTGTTATTACAGGCCGGTATCCATCCTGATGTCAAAGATAAGAGCGGATTCACCGCTCTCACCTGGGCCGCACAGAACGGACAGACGCAAAGCGTTAAAACCCTAATTCAAGGTCAAGCGGACGTAAATGTCAAGAGCAAAAAAGGAATTACACCTTTGATGTCAGCAACAATCAAAGGTGATATCGAAAGTGTTCAATTGTTGATTTCGGCAGGAGCAGATGTACGAGCGGAAGAAAAGGGAGGTTATACCGCTTGGACTTTTGCGACAAAAAACGGACAGAACGCAATAGCCCAGCTGCTTGAGGAATCTAAGTAATAAAACGTTTTTTATAAAAAAAAGAGCACTAGGTCTGGGGCAATATAATTTAAGCGAATGAAAACAATTACACTTCCCGATGAACTGAACCTGCCTAGCCCAAGGTC
Source organism: Sphingobacterium yanglingense (assembly GCA_040395455.1). Lineage (GTDB taxonomy): Bacteria > Bacteroidota > Bacteroidia > Sphingobacteriales > Sphingobacteriaceae > Sphingobacterium > Sphingobacterium yanglingense_A. Next base: position 2,924 of record JBEBQJ010000232.1, read on the forward strand.
TATCCAAGTGTTCGATTATTGTAGCGCCCGCGAGATCTCCCGTCAGCAAATCGTGCTCAATCAGAATACGTTCAGTTTCCTGATAGAAGGTACCAAAGAAGTGGTTTTTGATAGCTCGACATTATCCATCGACAATTCCAGCTTTCTGATTATGAAATCCGGACATTGCCTGATGACCGAAAGGCTATCCGAAGTTAAAAATTACAGAAGCATCTTGTTGTTTTTTACAAACGAAATGATACAGACCTTTATGCTCAAGAATGAACTGCATAAAAGCAAGCCAATCGAATACAGGTCTGTTTTTTCATTTTCGTCCGATGATTTTATCCGCCGATTTGTACAGAGCTTATTGGATATTTCCAAACTGTCCGTACAAGCGCAGGTTAGATTGCTGGAAGTCAAGTTTGATGAGATTATGCTATACCTTGTAGCAATTTTTGGGGTTGATTTTCTGTATTCTTTTTCAGAGAATAGTGACGATGGCACCCAAAAGTTTAGGCGGACCATAGAAAGCAATCAACTTGTCAAACTCACCGTAAAAGAATTAGCATTCTTATGCAATATGAGTGTGTCTACATTTAAAAGAGAGTTTAATAGTCATTATTCCGAGTCACCCATCCGATGGTTTCAGAACAAAAGACTAGAACACGCACACTACCTTATCAACAACGAAAAGAAGACATCCACAGAAATATATCTTGAGGTCGGCTACGAGAGTTTATCGAGCTTCATTCAAGCCTATAAAGCCAAATATGGGGTCACTCCAAAGCGACACCACAAGAATTGAACTTTTAGCAACAGTTTTTGAGCCTCTCAAGAAACCCTTTGGAGACAATCCAAGCTAAATTTGCTTAAACTTTTTAATATAATAGAATGAAGAAAGCACATTTAATTTTGGTATTGTCCTTGATGTTTTCAACGACACTATTTGGACAAAAGATATTTACGCTGTCCAGTAAAGATTTAGGGGGAGAGGGAACAAAAAAACTAGAGTTTAACGGATTTGGTTGCTCGGGCGATAATGTATCTCCTCAATTGTTTTGGGAAAACGCCCCTCAGGGCACCAAGAGCTTTGCCGTGACCATGTATGACCCAGATGCACCCACAGGCAGTGGCTTTTGGCATTGGGTTGTCTTTAATATCCCTTCAGATGTCAATGAGCTTGTCGCAAATGCAGGAAATGCAAATCTCAAGCTAGCACCCAAAGGAGCAATCCAAAGTACAACAGATTACGGCATCAAGGGCTTTGGGGGGCCATGCCCACCCGAGGGACACGGCTTTCATCAATATATAATAACAGTTCACGCCTTAAAAACAGATAAGCTAGAACTAGATGAAAATACGAATCCTGCCGTAGTTGGTTTCAATCTTTGGAACCACACCATTGCCAAAGCGAGCATCATCGCCTATTACAAGCGATAGGTACGTCTGTTCATCAGCGGCTCCTAAGCTACAAACAAAGAGGGCCATCTTCTTAAAGATAGCCCTCTTACGTCCGCACCGACTAATATTAGTATTGTTTATTACTTAGATGCGAAACTAAGCAACTCCATCCAATGCACAATACGGGTTCCCGTAATAGAAGAATCATTTTAAAGACGATATTATGATGAAGACGAAAAGTCAAGTTTCCGCTACATGGCCGACGGCGAGCGCAAGCAGGTTTATTGCCTTAGCCCAAAGCATGGGAGGAAACATTACGTTTGGATGAACAATAACAGTATCAAGTCCTTTTTTGGATACAAAAAAGCAGGTTCAGATAGCTATACCTTTATCGTCTATCAATAAGAGCAGCGTGTATAGCAGCTTCAATTGTTTGAGATATTCGAGTAAAACCTAAGTCAGTCAGGTGTGTGCCATCTACCGTAGCCTCGTGATCGTGCCCCATTAGTTCTTCAGTCGAAATATAATAGATATCGGTGTAACCTTCCGCAACTAGCCTATCGTATGTCTTTCTGTATTCATCATTCTGCCCTTGTATCCGTTTGTGCATTACAGCATTCCAATTGCTTATTTCCCTTGTCACACTTTCAACCATGATAATCGGTATTCCAGGCTTTAGTTTGCGCAGTCTACTTACCAGTGGATAGGCCCTTTCTTTCTCCTGTTCCGGCAAAGTATTCGGTACACAGTCTAGAATATATACCTTCGCAGGTATTTTTGCCAGGAGGTCAGCAATAGGAAGTTCCATTTTTCCGCTCCCGCTAAATCCCAGGTTGATGAATTCAAAATCAAGTCTCCGCGACAAAATCGATGGGTACGCCATTCCTGGTCTAGAGGCCGCTATACCCTGTGTGATGCTCGAACCGTATACCGCTATTTGCTCTTGGGGCAACAGTTGCGTATCAGGAGGGACTACTGCTGCATGTTCCAAAAAGCCAATTTCTAGTTGTCTGACTTCCGCATAGATCGGGAGAAAGATTCTATAATTTCTCATCCCGCCGTCCATATGCTCAACCAGCGTCACCGTATTATCTTCTCCTGTAGGTCTTCCTGAAGAGATAAACTGCCATTTTTGACCATTCCAACCATAGAGGTCAATACCATTGACCGCCACCGATGGCATGTTCCATAGCGCGTTTAATTTATTTAGTTTCCAGTGAATCTTGATGCTTTTCGAGTCCGTTTTAAAGGTCACGTTCATTCCTGCAGAGAATTTAGCATATCGCTGTACAGCAGGAGGGAGGTCTTGTAGGTCTACCGAATCAACACGTTGAAAATGCGTCGTATCTTTAGATAGTCTTCCTGATACGATAAGGTCGTGAGCATTTTTAAAGACAAAATTCTCCTGAGCTTTACCTGTCCAGGGCACGAGCAAGCCCATTAGTAAAATAAAAGTATAATTTTTCATAATCAGAATCAATCGTATACAAGCGGTAGCAGTCTCGAATAAAGACCGCTACCGCTGTCAAGTTATTCTATGGCAGCTCCTATAGCTGTTTTATTTGCCCTGTTTTTATTGTTTTGATCGATAAGGTGATATGCTCTATCTAGACCGAGCGTATGGAAGAGAACCTCTAGCTGTAGGTTCGTCAATCCTTGCGTATGCGCATTTGAATTATTGTTTAATAAAGGCGCCGTATGTCCCAAAGCACCGTATGCTGCAAAAGGTTTCAATAGATTGCTCGGGTCAACAGTCAATGACGTTTGGAGTCCATTTTTATCATATACCGTTTGGTCTAATATCGACGCATGATATTTGATTTCACTGCTGGCAGCCATACTGGAATTGGTACCATTGTTGATTGCCAGTGAATTATGTAAACGTATAGCACCACCCGTAGCCAGGATGTTTAAGGCGTTCCCCTCTCCGGTTGTACTGCTATTGTTTGCAATAGTCGAGTTAATGACATTAATTTCACTACCTGAGGCATGTGTAACTAATCCCGAAGCCCCGGTATTGCTCGTATTCCCATACACTGTACTATTGACGAGGTAAAAGACCGCATTTTGGCGGGCACAAACAGCACATCGCATACTTGACCGATTATTTGCTATGGTGGAGTTATAGATATAGTTATAAACAGGTTTGGCCGTATTGATGGCGTATAGGCCAGCAGCAATACCCGTAGCCGTATTGTTGCTCACTTCCGAGTCATAGAGATATAGCGTTCCATCTCCATTCCATATCGACCCCCCGTTGCCCGTTGCCGAATTGCCATTTACACTTGTTTTTTCTAGCGACAGTTGAGCTCCATTGGTGATAAATA
>JBEBQJ010000233.1:0-6631 GCA_040395455.1 Sphingobacterium yanglingense
AAGCCCCATATCATTGGGAGCGGCATTAATCCCGAGATCATTAATGTACCAAAGCTCTATCGCATTCGAATTTACCGAGGACGTCGCTTTACGCACCTTCCGATTCAGAATATTCTTTCTTTCGTCCGTAATAGTGTAACTATAACGTGAAAAAGCCTGATCGTCCAAGGTTGCTATTTTTTGATCTGCCGATAGTGCGGACTGCTTCATCATTTTCCGATCATCAAAAGTTATATAAGACTCCTCATAAGGATATCTAGCATTACCATCCACGACACTCTGTTTAGAAATTATTGTCTTGCCTTTGGAAGCGTACACCACTACAGGGTCTTGCTTTATCATCGCTCCATCCCTAAAATAATGATACGTTATCTTATAGATGTCTTGCCCCATGCCCATCACGACATACAGTTGACATAAAACAATCCAGGCTATTCTTTTCATAAGTATTCTATTTACAGGATTTCGATTACAGTTCCATCTTCGATTGGATGAGATGTACAAATCAGACATCGTCCATTCTCGACTTCCCTATCTGTCAATACTTCATTATAATCCATTCTTACAGCACCTTGCTGCACCTGAGATATACAAGTACTACACATACCGGATTTGCAGGAATAAGGTAACTTCAACTTCTGCTCTAGCCCTACATCCAATACACTTTTATTATAAGGGATTGTCATTGGATATTCCTGTCCGCCAAATTTCAACACGATATCATACGGAGTCATATCTACCGGCTCCTCTTCCTTTTCATCCTCATCTTCTTCCTCCTCCGGAAAATGGAAAGTCTCCTTCTTAATATCTTCATCTGGGAATCCCATTCCCAACAATGTAAACCGGCAGAGATCCATATAGAATAATGGTCCGCAGGTATAAAAGACATTCTCCATCCCTTCCACCAAATTGGCATTTACCAAATCAATCAGGTACTCCCTATTCAATCTCGCCTTTAGGAGATTCTTCTTATTAGACCAGATGAATTCAATCTTCAGTCTATCTGGATATTTTTCCTGCCATTTTACCAATTCATCATAAAACAAAGTCGTCTCCTTACTACTATTACTGTAGATAAGTACCACTTTACTATTCACTTCTTTGGTCAATGCCGTCTTGAGAATGGAGAACAATGGTGTCACCCCAACTCCTGCACCAAACAGAAACACCGTCCTTTGAATATCTCTTTCGGGTTCATACACAAAAAGCCCTTGAGGATCCATCACATCTATTACATCTCCGACACTCGTACTATGATGTAGCAAACGCGATATTTCACCATTATCCACCCGTTTTACTGTCACTTCATAAGGCTCATCTACATCAGGCGAACTACTGAAAGAATACGACCTACGTACTTCTCGCTCACCAAATTGAAAACAAAGCGTCAAAAATTGTCCTGCCTTATAAGTTGGAAAGTCACCCGAAAGGTCTTGAAAACGAATAGAAATATTGCTATTGGGATGTTTGATAATATCCGATATCCTGAACTTATACATAACGCTAAAGATAGAATCTTAAAAAATTTAAATCAAATAAATAGTTACGATAAGCCATTAAAACTTTCTATTAAGTAGTACCAAAACAAAAAATCCCGGTCATTGCGGACCGGGATTACTTTATCTGTTAGCGACTATTACAATTTACGCTTCACTTCTACTTGTTCATATGCTTCGACGATATCTCCTACCTGTATATCATTGTACTTATCGATCTGGAGACCACACTCATAACCATGAGTCACCTCTTTCACATCATCTTTAAAGCGCTTCAACGAAGCCAATTTACCTGTATGTACTACTACACCATCGCGGATTATGCGGATATCATTGTTTCTAGTGATTTTACCTGTAGTAACCATACATCCTGCAATTGTTCCAACTTTAGTGATTTTGAAAGTCTCACGAATTTCAACTTCTGCAACGATTTTCTCTTCGAATTTAGGCTCCAACATACCCTCCATTGCCGATTTAAGCTCTTCAATAGCATCGTAGATGATTGAGTACAGACGGATGTCAATTTGCTCATTTTCAGCAAGCTTACGTGCGTTCTGCGTAGGTCTAACTTGGAAACCGATAATAACAGCATCTGAAGCAGAAGCTAATAACACATCAGACTCAGAGATAGCACCCACAGATTTGTGGATAATATTAACTTGGATTTCATCCGTAGACAGTTTCAATAATGAGTCAGAAAGTGCCTCGATAGATCCATCCACATCACCCTTAACGATAATATTAAGCTCTTTAAAGTTACCGATAGCCAAACGACGACCAATTTCATCCAACGTAATGTGTTTCGTCGCACGCATACCTTGCTCACGTTGTAATTGTAAGCGTTTGTTCGCTACCACACGAGCATCAGATTCGCTCTCCATAACATATAGTTTATCACCAGCTGTAGGAGCTCCCGACATACCCAAAATCTGAACCGGTACCGAAGGACCAGCTTCTTTCACGCGCTCGCCACGTTCGTTGGTCAATGCTTTTACTTTACCAGAGTGCGATCCTGCTAGAATTGCATCTCCCACACGCAATGTTCCTCCTTGTACCATTACCGTAGTCACGATACCACGTCCTTTATCTAGTGCTGCCTCGATTACCGAACCAACTGCACGTTTCTTAGGATCGGCTTTTAGTTCTAGCATCTCTGCCTCCAACAATACTTTCTCTAACAATAGCTCAACATTTTCACCTGTTTTCGCTGAGATTTCCTGTGCTTGGAATTTACCGCCCCAATCTTCAACCAAAATATTCATCGCGGACAACTGTTCACGGATTCTATCCGCATTAGCACCTGGTTTATCGACCTTAGTGAATGCAAATACAATTGGTGCACCAGCTGCCTGAGCGTGGTTAATAGCTTCTTTTGTCTGAGGCATCACAGCATCGTCTGCAGCGATTACGATAATAACAATATCCGTCACCTTCGCACCACGTGCACGCATCGCTGTAAAGGCTTCGTGACCTGGAGTATCCAAGAATGTTATCTTACGACCTCCATCCAGTGTTACTGCATACGCACCGATGTGCTGCGTGATACCACCGGCTTCACCTTTAGTTACATTTGCCTTACGGACATAATCCAATAAAGACGTTTTACCATGATCGACGTGTCCCATTACAGTAACAATCGGAGCACGAGGGATTAAGTTATCTTCGTTATCAGCCTCTTCCAGTTCTGTAGTTTCCTCGTCTTCTGGTTTTATAAACTCTATTTTATAATCAAACTCGTCAGCAACAATAGCTAATGTTTCAGCATCCAGACGTTGGTTGATTGATACGAACATCCCCAAACTCATACATGTACCGATAACCTTAGTAACAGGGACATCCATTAGATTGGCCAATTCATTTGCAGTTACAAACTCTGTAACGCGCAATACATTGGACATCATTTCTTGTTCCAATGCTGCTTCCTCAGCAGACAATGCAACATCGTCACGTTTTTGTCTACGCAATTTTGCACGTTGTGCAAATTTACCAGACTTACCAGCCCCACTTAGGCGTGCTAGTGTAGCTTTGATCTGATCTTGGATTTCTTTTTCAGTCAGTTCCTCCTTAGGAGCATCTGATTTCGCTCCTCTATTTCTAGGGTCGAACTTACCTCTACCAGCGTTGTTTCCACCCGGTCTATTATTGTTATTCCCGCGAGGTCCTCCTCCATGTTGGAAACCACCTGGTCTATTCTGACCTTGTCCAGCACCTTGGTAGCCACCTTGTCTGTGCTGTCCTTGTCCAGCCTGTGGAGTTCCACCTTGTTGTCCTCCTTGATCATTCGGAGAAATCGGTGTACCTGGTTTATTCGTTCGTTTACGTTTGCGCTTATTGTCTTGATTCGCATTAGACGACGAAGCGACGGGCTTTTCCTTAGGTTTGAAGGTTGGCAATTCGATCTTACCAATAACCTTTGGCCCTTCTAGTTTCTCAGAACGAGCGCGAATCACTTCGTTATGCTCTTCTGCAGGCTTAGATTCTATAACAGGTTTGTTTTCCACCTTTATTTCTTCCTTTTTAACTTCAATTTTATGTTCAGGTTTCTCAACCACAGGTTTAACCTCTTCAACAGGTTTTACCACCTCTACCTTCTGCACGACTGGTGCAGGTGTAGGCACCTCCTTCACTTCAGGTTTTACAGGTTCTACCGGTTTAGGTGCTTCCGCTACCTTTTTTTCTTCTTTAACAGGTTCTTGTATTGGCTCTTTAACAGGCTCGGCTTTGGCTTCAGGCTTCTCGACAACTTCTTCCTTCTTCTTTGCCTTACCTCTATTTCCCTCCTCCACTTTCTCCTGTTTTTCGGTCTCTTCCTTTTCTACTGGAGCAGGAGCCGTCACATTCTTCACTAAGAACCCGTCCGAATCATCAGCATGTTCTTCTCTTTTAGGGGCTGTAGAATCTTGAGGTACAGTTGCACTTGCTCCCAAAGGAGTTTCATCACGACGAATTTTACCAATAACAATTTGCTTAGCTTCATCTTTTGCTATTTTGTCACCTTGAAATTCACGCGAAAGAACGCCATACATATCTCCAGTTAATTTTGTTGTAGGTTTTGCTTCTACGTCAAAACCTTTTTTACTTAAAAATTCCACTGCAGTACCTATACCAATATTAAGTTCCTTTGCTGCTTTGAGTAAGTTTATGCTTTTACCTTCTGTCATCTATTTATTAACCTCTAAAAATCTGTTACTACAAAAATATGTTTTTTTTACTCGCAATTAACAAATATTTACATTTAATATGTAATATCCGTATGCGCAACCCAAGCTTATTCAAACTCGGATTGCAAAATGCGTACTATCTCTTGGATAGTATCTTCTTCTAAATCTGTGCGTCGTGCCAATTCTTCCAATGACAATGACAACACCGATTTTGCACTATCTAGACCGACACGTTTTAACTCGTCGATAATCCAGCCATCGATTTCGTCTGAGAATTCTTCGATATCCACATCTTCTTCGACCTCATCGTTCTCTCTATACACATCGATTTCATATCCTGTCAACTTGCCAGCCAACTTGATATTGTGTCCTCCACGGCCAATAGCCAACGACACCTGATCAGGCTTCAAGTAGACGGCTGCTGTCTTTCCATCCTCATCAATCTTAATGGAAGAGATACGCGCCGGGCTCAGTGCACGTGTTATATACAACGAATGATTTGTTGTAAAATTGATAACGTCAATATTCTCATTACGCAACTCACGTACGATACCGTGGATACGGGACCCTTTCATACCCACACAGGCTCCTACTGGATCGATACGGTCATCGTAAGACTCTACCGCTACCTTAGCACGCTCTCCTGGCTCACGTACGATTTTCTTGATCGTAATCAGACCATCAAAAATCTCAGGAACTTCCAGTTCGAACAAACGCTGTAAGAATTCAGGAGCTGTACGAGAAATAATAATCTTCGGATTACTATTCATCATATCCACCTTGTATACTACTGCACGGATACTATCACCTTTCTTGAAATAATCTGCAGGAATCTGTTCTGTTTTAGGTAGAATCAACTCATTGCCATCCTCATCCAATACTAAGATTTCCTTTTTCCAGATTTGGTAGACTTCACCGATTACAAGCTCACCTTCGCGGTCTTTATATTTCTTAAACACCTCATCTTTTTCAAGCTCCAATACTTTGGATACCAAAGTCTGACGAGCAGCCAAAATAGCACGTCGGCCAAAGCTCTCTAGCGTAATTTGCTCGATATAATCATCCCCTACTTCCAGATCTGGATCAAACTGGTGCGCTTCAGCTAATTCGATTTCTAAATCATCATCTTCCGAAAATCCATCCTCCATCACAACCCGTGTTCTCCACATTTCCAAATCCCCGTTGTCTGGATTCACAATAACGTCAACATTCTCGTCCGTACCGAAACGCTTACGGATCATACTGCGGAATACTTCTTCTAATACTGTAATTACCGTGGGACGGTCGATATTTTTGAACTCTTTAAACTCCTGAAAAGAGTCAATCAAATTAATATTGCTGCTCATTTTTAATTAAATGAAATTAACACCTTTGTTTCTTTTATTTTATCCATTGAAAACACGACTTCATTTGTTTCAGCCTTTTTCCCTTTTTCTTTTACTGTTTCTTCGATGACTACTTCCGATTCCGTTGCGCCTATCAGTTTGCCTTCACGCTTGGTATCATCCGTCAACTTAATGCGCACATTCCGTCCTATATTTTTAGCATACTGCCTAGGCATTAGCAATCCTGTATCGATGCCCGGCGAAGATACCTCTAGGCGATATGCTTTCTCGATTGCATTTTCCTCCTCTAGGTGAAATCCGACATGCCTACTTACGCTTACACAATCTTCGATAGAGATACCTTCATCTCCATCCAATAAGATTTCCAACACCCCGCTTTTCAACATCTTTATACGTACGATAAAGAGGTCAGCCCTATTTGCGATTTTTTCTTCTACCAGTTCTTTTACACGTTGTTCGACCTGCATACAATAATTTTAAAAATCAATTAAAAAAGGGGGCAAATACATGCCCCCTTCCTTTCAGATAGTACAAAAGTAGTTATTTCTTTTGAAAAACACAAACCTCCGTTGATATTTTTTCGCTGACATCATTATCGCACCTATTATAGCAAACTCCTATCCTTTCT
>JBEBQJ010000234.1:0-6349 GCA_040395455.1 Sphingobacterium yanglingense
GAAATCTGGAACGCATATCAATCTAGAGCCAATAACGGTAATGATCACGACAACAAGGCTGATCTTATGAAAATAGCGAACCTACGTTTAGAGAAAGCTAAGCTTTTAGGATACGCTTCACATGCGGCTTACGTTTTAGAGGAATCGATGGCAGGAAATCCTACAAATGTCTATAGCTTGTTAAATAAATTGTGGGGACCAGCACTAGCAAAGGCTAAGGTTGAAGCCGGAGATATTCAAAAAGAGATTGAAGCAGCAAAAGATACTTTTAAGGTGGCTCCTTACGACTGGAGATACTATGCAGAGAAAATCCGTGTTAAGCGCTTTGCCTTGAATGAGGAAGAAATAAAGCCTTATTTTGGTCTGTCTGCGGTACGTGAAGGTGCGTTTTCGACAGCAACGAAGCTATGGGGAATCACTTTTGTAGCATTGAATAATGTGCCTACCTACCATGAAGAGGTTGAGGTGTATGAAGTAAAAGATAAAGATGGTTCACATTTAGGATTATTATACGCTGATTTCTTTCCCCGTGATTCGAAGCGTGGAGGAGCATGGATGACGTCTTACCGTAGCCAGCAGACAAAAGATGGCAAACGTGTCGCACCTGTAATCTCTATTGTATGTAATTTTACGAAACCGGTTGGTGATCAGCCTGCATTATTGACTTTCGATGAAGCTACAACATTATTCCATGAGTTTGGACATGCATTGCATGGTTTATTCTCTAATGTTAAATATAAGTCATTGGCAGGTACTTCAGTGTCGCGCGATTTTGTCGAATTGCCGTCTCAAGTGATGGAAAACTGGGCGGCAGATCCAGAAGTGTTGAAAACATACGCTAAGCATTACAAAACAGGAGAGGCTATCCCAGATTCATTGATCGCTAAAATGGAGAAAGCTGGTACTTTCGACCAGGGATTTGCAACAACAGAATATGTTGCAGCGTCACTATTGGATATGAATTACCATGCAGCGACTTCTACAATCACAACCGATGCTGATAGTTTTGAAAAAGCAGCCATGGCGAAAGTGGGCTTAATTGATGCAATTATTCCACGTTACAGAAGTACATATTTTCAGCATATCTTTTCTGGAGGATACTCTGCCGGATATTACGCTTATATATGGGCAGAGGTCTTAGATTCTGATGCTTTTGCAGCTTTTAAGGAAAAAGGATTATTTGATCAGGCTACTGCAGAGTCTTTCCGCAAGAATATTTTGGAAAAAGGCGGAACAGGAGATCCTGCCGAACTGTATAAGGCGTTTAGAGGAAAAGATCCAGATCCAATTCATTTGATGAAAAAGAGAGGATTGAACTAGTTAAATATATAAAAACGGACAAAGGGACTGACTTCCGAAAATGGAGTCAGTCCCTTTGCTTTAATTCAATTTTCCAAGATAGGTCAAATCTGATAGTCCATAGGTATAAAGACTTTTGGCTAGGACACGACTATATGGAAACTTGAATCCGAGGGGACTTTTCAAACAATTATAGCGGGGATAAAATAAATTTTAGTAAAAGCTTTTTTATTACCAGCCCTTTTATTTATATTTGGTCTAAATAAATACATTAGTTATGTGTCAATCTGTAACTTTAGGCTCAAGGGGAAGTACTACTATTAGTTATTGCAGTAAGTGCAAAAATCATTACATCTGGCAAGGGGCCTTTATTTTAACATTTACTTCATTACAATATGATTGTTTCTTGGAAGAAATAAGTAAAAAGGTTGGTGCAGAGGAGTTTATTGGTTTCCCGGATGGTGTATTTCGGGTATTGCTTCCCACTCCAGTGCAGGAAATCCTATTTACGTTTTCGGAGGACGAATGGCGGGACTTCACAAGTACACTGCAGGAGGCTTATTACATGCGTGAGGTGTATCAAATTATAAATTAAAGATATTAAGACCTAGGTGTTTACTTATTTTTTATAATAAATGCCTAGGCACTAATTGCAGTTTTATAAATATTTCTCTCTCTTCTTTTTATAGACTGTAAATCCCCTTTGCTTGACTTAGGGGATTTTTTATATGCCTGTGGAGTTGAACTGTAACTCGTATAGCTTTTTGTAATACCCATCTATTATTAATAGCTCTTGATGTGAGCCGATTTCTTTTACCTCTCCTTTATCTAGAACGATAATCTTGTCTGCTTTTTGGATAGTTGACAAACGATGGGCTATGACGATGGCTGTTCGCCCCTCCATTAGGTTGTCTATGGCGGCTTGTATCATCTCCTCTGTTTCGGTATCTATTGATGATGTAGCTTCGTCCAGAACAAGGATTTTTGGCTCGTGTACTAGTGCCCGGATGAAAGAAACTAACTGGGCCTGACCTGCAGATAGTGTAGCGCCTCGTTCCTGTACTTCATAATCAAATTGGTTAGGTAACCTATTTATAAAATCAAAAGCTCCAACTTTTTTTGCTGCATCAATAATTTTTTCTGTGGAGATTGTTGGATCATTTAGCGATATGTTATTTTTAACTGTGTCCGAGAATAAAAACACGTCCTGTAATACTATGGAAATGTTGGTGCGGAGAAAGTTAAGATCATATTCTTTAATATCAATTCCATCCAACAATATTTGACCTTTTTGTATCTCGTAAAATCGACTTAATATACTGATTATAGAAGATTTGCCGGCACCTGTGGCTCCTACGAGAGCTAGTGTCTCTCCAGGAGCGACGCTAAAGCTCACATCCTTCAATACCCATTTTTCATTATCGTAGGCAAACCACACATTTTTGAATTCGATAGCTCCTTGTATTTCCCTGTCTTTTAAGGTGCCTGTATTAGGTGTAAACTCGTCTGTGTCCAAAATGTCAAATATCCGCTCGGCCGAGACCATTCCCATCTGCAGGGTATTGAATTTGTCGATCAACTCACGAATAGGTCGGAATATCATGTTGATGTACATAATGAATGCGACGACGACACCAGGAGATATAATGTCGGCAATGATTTGCTTAGAACCATACCAAACTAATAATCCGGTAGCTATAGCTACTATAATCTCCAATACAGGAAAGAAAATGGAAAAATACCAGTTTGCACGGATATGGGCATTTCGGTGTTCTTTATTGATAGCCTCAAATTTGCGCATTTCCTGGTCCTCACGCGCAAAATATTGTATGATTGCCATACCTGAGATATGCTCCTGTAAGAAGGTGTTTAAATTTGCTATCCATAATCTTACACTTTGGAAAGCAGACTTCATAGCCTCTTTGAACACGTAGGTTGCAGCTATCATCAATGGCATTGGTACCAATACAATCAATGTGAGTCTCCAATCTGTGTAAAACATAACAGCTAGAATCACAACTAGTTGCAGTAAATCACCAATAATTTGTATCAAGCCCTCGGAAAATATGTTAGCAATGGTTTCCAAATCGGAGATGGTCCGGGTAATTAATCTCCCTATAGGTGTATTATCAAAATATTTAAGACGGAGATTGGTAATATGATTGAAGACTTGGATACGTATATCCCGAATGACGGACTGCCCCAATGTATTGGTCATCAAGGTGTGAAAGTAACGTATTATAGTCTGCAATACCAAAAGCAGAATCATCAGTGCCAACATGGTGTTTAGCCCATCATATTCGCCATTAAGGATATAGTTGTCAAGGGTATGTTCAATCAGAAGGGGCAACGCTGGAGCTACTGCAGCTAGGAGGATTGTAAGTATGACTGACACCCAAAAAGTGCTGCTGTAGGGGCGCATATACTTTGCTAATCTGTTGAGCAGTCTGCTATCATAGGTGCTGCCTGTTATCTTCTCCTTTTTCATCCGAATCAATTAAGGGTATGTGATTTGTTGAGGGCTACTCATACGTAGGGGTAAAGAACTTGGGTTAGGTATAATCCATGGGCAGGGACAGAGGTGCCTGCCATTGACCTGTCTTTGCTCGAAAGCACATCAGTAAGGTAAGCAATGGGTAAGTCCTGTGAGCCTAACTTAAAAAGTGTACCTACGATAGCCCGTACCATATTCCTAAGAAATCGATCTGCGGTAATCTTAAATACAGCAGTATCTCCTTGTTGTACCCACAGTGCTTCGGTAATAGTACATATGTTTGTATGGACTTGCGTATTTGACTTACTGAAACATGAAAAATCCTTAGTTCCCAAAAGGTATTGAGCGGCCTCATTCATTTTCTCGATATTTGGAAGTGCCCGTACGTGCCATGACCTATTGATAAAAAAGGGGTTTTTGTGGATATGTATATGGTATTCGTAGCTACGGGACGTTGCATCGAATCGCGCGTGAGCGTCTGGGGATACTTCAAAAACTCTTTTGATCGCGATGTCGTATGGAAGTAAGGCATTTAAGGACTGTTTGAACTTTTCCAATGCACCTGAAAAGTGAGGGTTTTCGCTATCAAAATGTACAAATAGCTGTTTAGCATGGACACCTGTGTCTGTTCTTCCAGCCCCTGTCGTTTCTATGTTTTCTCTGGTCAAGGTGTGCAAAGCATGATTTAGCTTCTCCTGTACTGATATTGCATTAGGTTGGACCTGCCAACCATGATATGAGCTGCCATCATAGGCTATCTCCATAAAAAACCGTTTTTTTGCCTCCACAGAACAAAGATAATAATAATAGTTTTAGTGATTGCATAGTGCTTTTTCATTAGGTGTTGGTGAATGCAAAGCATTTTATATAAGTTTGCGTTATAATAAGAAAGTAAAGTTATGATTCAACGTATTCAGTCCATCTGGTTGTTATTGGCCGCAGTTGTTATTCTGGGGTTATTTGTTTTTCCCTATTTAAATTATACCGATTTGGTTGGATTGGGTAAGAAGCTTTTGGTAACCGGTTCTTACGCCGCTGTCAATAACGAAAGTGTTAAACAAGAGAGCTACTTATTGCAAAGTATTGCAACAGTTGTATTAGGATTTATACCTATTGTGACCATTTTTTTATATAAGAATAGAAAAAGACAATTGACACTGATTTTTGTGGAAATCGTCTTAATCTGTTTATTTGGAGTTTGGCTATTTGTATCTGCAACGGATACCTTAAGTCTAATTTCCCAATCTTTTGGAGCACAGAATATAGGTGTAGGTTTTTTTCTTTTGCCTATTGCAATCATATTTCTGGCAATGGCTATTGGTGGTATCCGTAAGGACGAGAAATTAATTAAATCTGCAGATCGCTTACGTTAATGAGAACTATAATCATACTTATTGCGTTTGTTTTTTCACTGGTTACGTTTGATTCTTTTGGACAAAGCTCGGACGAAGGGCCTGTTTTGGTTGATGATATACAGGTGGATGTAAAAGAGGTTTTCTTATCTGCAAAAGGGGATACGGTTACAGTGGAGCTCTATCTTATATCTTATGAAAGGGGAAATAGAGAGTTTAAGCTTAATAGTTTTGCTTCAGGTATTGTGGATTCAAAAGGACAGGTTTATTTATATGACGTGATGCAAATGGGGAAGGTTCGACTTCAGGCAAAGGATCGACAAAACTATCTACATTACTTATTAGAAGAAGATACTCCTGTTAAATTGGTGATTCAAACCACAGGTTGGAAAAAGCAGTGGGGGATACCTCAACAATGTAAACTGGTCTTTGAAGATAGTTCCGAACAAGGCAAGTTTCTCGAGATAATTATAGACTTATAAAAAAAGGCAATCTAAACTAGATTGCCTTTTTTGTGTTATCTCGAATAACGGAATTGTTGCTTATCCATCATCGTCATTTGATCTTTCATCATTTTTATCTGATCTGCCAATAGTTTATTTTTATCGGCTCTCTTTGCTTCCTGTAGAAGCTTTTCAGCCTCCCGTTTGTTTCTTTTAGCCATCATCACACCAGCTAGACTTAGTTTTGCTAAGGCTACGTTGTGGTCCATATGTAAACCTAGAGAAAGTGCTTTCTTAAAGAATTTCTCGGATTGCATTGGAGCTCGTTGTGATTCAATCAAGCCTAGTAACAAGTGATAATATCCGTGTTGGGCCGAGATAAGCTGAGACTCGTAGTTTTTAATTTTATTTAGCCACTTTTCTGCGTTAGGAATGTCTTGTTTGCGAAAATACCATTGCGCGATAAGCATGTTCTCATTGAAAAATACCGTCACCCACGCAAGAATAGTGATTAAGATTCCTAAAATCCCCCAGCCCCAGTGACCAAACCAAAAAAGAGCCACAGTACCTATTAATAGGAGGCTACTTAGAATTATACGTACTAAATTTGACATTTTAATCTATAACTATATTATACATGCAAATATCTGTTAATTTAAGGTGTTATCCAACAGGTTTGATGTATAAAAGTGTTTAAGCTGGGGTTTTGGTGCTATCCAAGCTTATTTGTCGGATATTTTAGTGAATGGAAAAGGAAAGGA
>JBEBQJ010000235.1:0-6344 GCA_040395455.1 Sphingobacterium yanglingense
TGACGGCGTTGGGCTACCAGGTTCTGGTGCCACCGCATAAAGAGAGTGGACGGACTTACCTATCCAAAGGATTTGTCAAAGAAGCAAAGGCATTGGCCAATAAAAACGTGTCACTCCTGAGCCAGTTGATAAATGATGGGACGCCTCTGTTGGGAATCGAACCATCAGCTATACTGACCTTTAGGGATGAATATCTATCTCTGGTGGACGCAGACCAACAGGAAGCAGCATCGCGTATTGCAAGAAATGCGCTGACGATGGAGGAGTTCTTGCTCCGTGAAGTGGAGAAGGGGAATATCCATCCGGAACAGTTTAGCTCGGAGAAGCAGGCGATAAAACTGCATGGACATTGTTATCAAAAAGCCTTCCATCTGGTAGGTATCAGCGAGAAGCTATTGTCTCTACCTATCAACTATTCTGTTGAGGTTATTCCTTCAGGATGCTGTGGTATGGCAGGTTCCTTTGGGTATGAAAAAGAACACTATGAGATATCCATGAAGGTGGCCGAGTTGGTACTGCTTCCTGCCGTAAGAAGTACAGGGGCAGAAACGCTGATTGCTGCCGCAGGTACATCATGCCGTCATCAGATTAAGGATGGGGTAGGCCGAAAATCGTATCATCCGGTGGAAATTTTGTATAAAGCGTTAATTAAGTAAAAACAATGTCGTATCTTAATTGTTTCACAATAAAATAGAAATCTTGAGAATTGCTAAGTGTTTGAAACAAGATAATGACATGTTAACTCAAATTATATACATATGAAATCAATCAATTCGTTTTTAGGATTAGGAGTTGCCGCTGCTGTAACAATGGCTTCTTGTAATAATGCCGGTCAGGGGGGCAAAACCAATACTACTGATTCGACAAAGAATACACCGACTATCGAGCAGTTGACGAATAACACGGAAGCCGCAAAGCAACAGTTGTTTTTGCGCTTTACGGAAGAAATTAGCACGGACTCTTCCATGGTTTATATCGCTAAATCACTGTTCGATAAAGATACAGTGGGATTGAAGATAGAGGTACTGAAGGATATAAAACCAGGGCTTACAAACGATGGAAAGGTGGATGAAAAGGCAGGTTTTGTCAAAGGATCGATCAAGTTTTCTTCTATAGGTGCATCATCGGACGCTTTTGTAAAAGCATTAGGAACTATGTTCAAACAGCCTACGTCCAATAAAATGATAGACCAAGTAATATTGCCGACAGTATTCTCGTCCAATAAAACTACGGTTGATTTAGGTAAACCTTCTACGTATAGCTTTAAACTGTTTTTTGAAAATGGGGCGGGCGAACCTGCTGAGGTATTCGGTGTAGTGGACACCTACCGTAAAGCGTTTGAGTTTTCGGAAAAGGATTCTACTTTCCGCAAGCAATTTGTAGCGGCTTTTGAAGGTAAATAGGGCTAGATTTAAAAGAAACAAAAACCGCTTCAATTATCTCAATTGAAGCGGTTTTTGTTTCTACCGCCTAGTTCTCTAAGAACAGGCCAATCTTTTTACGTAGCCGTTGTTTCGCTTTCTTTACCCCATCGAGGGATATTCCTAAGAGATGGGCAATGCTCTGATTATTCAGATTAAGCTTACTTAAGGTCAACAGTCTCAAGTTATTTTCCGATATATTTGGATATCGTAGCATGAGCTCTTCGAAGAAGCGGGGATGTGTCGTCTCAAAAAGGGATTTGAACCTGTACCAGCGTTCATCAGTCATCATATGAGATTCTAGCATCTGCGTCAGATTTTCTTGAATCTCACTGGCACTCTCATTTTGAGCATTGACCTGAGCTTGGGATAGTTTCCGCTCTAGATCCTGTATTATCTTCTCGTTCTCTTTAATCCGTATCAAGAAGTCTTTCATCTCTGTTTTGGACTTTACAAGTTCTTTGTCCAAAAGCTCTTTCTCCAGCAATAGAGCCAGTTGTTCTTTCTCCAGTTTAATGGATTTTATCTTTATACGTTGCCGCGAACGATGTATGAGCAGTGTGATGGATAGGAGCGTCAGAATTAGGAGCAGACTAATACTCAAGTCGCGAAAGCGGTCCTGCTTTCTTTTGCCTTCGGCTTCGGCGATAGCGAGGTTATACCGTTCGGTTTCCCAGCTCCATGTCGCTTGTTGAAGGCGCTCGGTGTCTTTCTGCTGCCGTGTTGAATCATTGTATGCGATAAATTGATTCAAATAGTAGATGGCATCTTTTTGGTTGCCTTCTGCTTGTGCGATTTTGGCCTTTAAGTCGTAAGCCACGGTCTTATACATCAAAAAGAAAGGCTTGGATTCAAAAGAAACTTCTGCCTGTGCCAAGTATGTCTTTGCTTGACTCCATCTCTTTTGGGCGACTGCAATCTCCGCTAGCGCTAAAAAGGCACGCATTGCATCTATAAATTCACTGTATTGTGTGGATGTTTTGGCATTCATTTCAGCGAGCATAATAAATTGGCTGGTATCTCCTTTTACAAGTGAAATTCTGCTCATATTACCCTGTAATATTCCCATCCATACTGTATCCTTAGTTCTTTCTGCAACTTTCAATCCCTCTTTATAATAGTGTTCGGCATTATCATAGATACTATCCCTATAATAGTAAACTCCTATAGCATTCAGGATATCGATGGTTTGTCTCGTATCTTTTGGAGCATAGTCGGCGGCCTTCTTATAATATTCGAGCGCTTTTGTGGAGTTACCGATATAGCCATAAAAATTTGCCGCATACTGTAAATGTAACGCGCCGAGGGGCACTTTATCCAAGTTTAAATCACTTATTAGATTTGATGCTGACAGGAAATAGGGGAGCGCAGTCGATATTTCTCGATAGGTAAAATAATAGTATCCACGCCTTATGAGTGGCAGTAAACGGTATTCGTCGACACCGTATTGGTCCGCAATGGCCATGGCCTGGTCGAAATAAGCGTTTGTGACCGGATTGACCTGGTCAAATAGGATAGAGGTGGCATCGGCCAATAGTAGATAATAAGTTAGTTTAAGACCTACATTTTTGTGATTGAGTAGTGGGCGTAGGTATTGTTTTAAGTAGTTTGAATCGACTATACCATCCTTTCTAGTATCTAATTTTAGGCAATATTCTATCTGTTTCTTTTCATCCTTAAGTGTACTCAGCTGTATAGACAAATCAGCTGTTTCTGCTTTTAATTTTGAAAATAAGCTAATTATAGCAATTGATATAAGGTATTTGATTATGCGCATAGATAGCCTGCAATTTAACCTTTTTTTAGTCAAAACTCAAAAAGACTCTAGTACACGTTTTAGAATAGAGAAACTCTTTTCCATTTCCTGAGTATCCATATGACCGAAACCTATACGCATAGCAGAGATTTGTCGGTTTTGATAGAGGATATGTCGAGGTACCAATAATCCGTGTTTCAAGCAGCGCTCTTTTATGTTCATCAGTGATTTCGTCTGGTAGAACTCTACCCAGGTCGCTAGTCCGCCATTGGGTATATCAAATGATATATGCTCTTTTAGCATTCCATTCAATAGCTCAGACATATTGTCCCTTCGTTCGCGGTAGACCTTGAGTGATTTCTTTAGATGCCGATGGATCTCACCCTCTTCGATCATTTCGCCCAGTGTTTGCTCCATGATGATATCGCCCTGTCTATCGACTATACCCAGATATTTGTTCATTTCCTGTATAAGATTGTGTGGAGCGACTACAAAACCAGTACGAAAGGCGGGCGCTAGGGACTTGCCAAATGTCCCGGTGTAGATAACCATACCATTGGTATCTGCGCTGGCTAGGGGCAATACTGCTGCCTTGTCGTAGTGAAAATCATAATCGTAATCATCCTCAACAATCACAAAGCCATATTCATTGGCGAGTTGCAATAGTTCCAACCGACGCTGTGCACTGAGCGTGACGGTAGTCGGGTAATGGTGGTGCGGAGTGATATACAGCATCCGTATAGGACCAGCCTTTAATTTGTCTTTTAATGCGGCTATCGAGATACCGTCTTTGTCCAATGGAATAGTTTCTAGTGTCGCACCCGCTTGCAGGAGAGTCATGTTTACGGCAAAATTGCTTAGTTCCGCTACAATCACTTTGTCCAGGGGCTTAAGTACTACTTTAGCAATTAAGTAGATGCTCATCTCGGAACTTCTTGTTATGAGTAGGTTAAATTTTGAAATATGAAGGCCCCTCGAAAGATTGAGGTAATTGCTTAACTGCTCTTTGAAGTATAAGCTACCGTTCTCGTGATATTGGGACATTCTTTTCAAACTGCCCTTTCGATTCATTGATGAGCTGTATTGCAGGGAAAGGTTTTTTACCTGTGTAAGCCGTATGTCGGTATTGCCATCGGAGAAGGTGTAAGGGACAATATTCTCTTCAAAAGGGTTGTCTAATATATTGGAGGCCTGAATATCGTAGCCAGTCTTTGTCGGATACTGACTACTGGACAGGGGAGGTTTGGCAGATGGGATAGCTTGTTTTGTTTTACTTTGTTGCAGTACAAAGGTCCCCTTATTGGGGATAATATCAATCCAGCCCTGAGCCTGTAGTTCGTCGTAGGCAGCGATGACCGTCTTTCGATGCAGGTTAAGCTGATCGCCAACGATACGTGTACCAGGGAGCTTGGCTCCTGTAGTGAGAAAACCGCGCTGGATTCCGTTTATGATTTGCTGAGCCAGCTGTACAAAGAGTGGCGTTGATGTGTTTCTATCCAGGGTAACAAAGCTGGAAAAGGATAGTAGGACCGGACTACTCATATTGTTAAAAGTGGACTATTTAAATGTTCCGGAAAGATATGACTTTTGCCATCAACAAAACAAATACATTTCGATGCTTCGATGAAAATCAAGTTATACACACATGAACAGACTATTTTTAATCCTGCCCATTGTGGCGCTTTCAGTATCTAGCAAGGCACAGATAGGAACCTCGGATACTACTTCACTAGGCGAGGTCGTTATTTCTGAAAACCGACTGCAAATTCCTTTTAATAAGCGGAACCGTAACATACAGATTATCCAAAAAGAGGATATCGCAAAGATGCCCGTTCGATCTATTAATGAGGTTCTGAGTTACATCCCGGGAGTCGACATAAGACAGCGAGGTCCTTTTGGAGCGCAGGCTGATGTCAATATCGATGGGGGCTCTTTCGAACAGACCCTGATATTAATTAACGGTGTCAAAGTCTCCGATGTGCAGACCGGTCATCATTCCATGAATATTCCGATCAGTCTCGATGCTGTAGAACGTATCGAGGTACTAAAAGGTCCCGCAGCACGGGTATACGGTATTAATGCACTGACAGGTGCTATCAATATTATCACCAGACCACAAGTTGGTACAGAGGTGTCTGTACGTGTTCAGGGCGGCTCCTCTTTCTCTGAAAAGGACGAGGGCGATGGGAAAGGCATATATGGCGGAGGTGATATACAAGCCGTAGCGAATATCGGTAATGCGCATACGCAGAACCTAATTTCTGTTGGCGGAGCAAAGTCCAACGGACAGCGCTACAACAGTGGTGCCGAGAATCTGAGAGCTTTCTATCAGGGTAAGTATGCATTGGGAACGAGGGATGAGGTAGACCTGATGGCGGGGTATATCCACAATGCTTTTGGCGCCAATGGCTATTATGCGGCACCTGGAGATAAGGAATCGTATGAAATTGTCAAAACAGCCTTGATTTCTGTAGGTAGCACGCACCACCTGAGTAACAATTTTTCGTTAAAGCCAAGATTGAGTTACAGAGGCAATAAAGACGACTATCGTTATTTTAGAAACGATTTATCAACGGCGAGGTCAGAGCATGAAACTAAGGTGTACAGTGCCGAACTAAACAGCATACTACACACAGGTATCGGTGATTTTGGTTTCGGATTGGAAAGTCGTTATGAAGATGTTGAGAGCACCAATCTTGGGGACCATAACCGCTATAATCATGGCGTATATGCGGAGTATAAAACAGAAGCTATTGACCGTGTACTATTGAATATCGGAAGTTACCTGAACTATAATACGCAGTATGGCTGGCAGGTGTTTCCAGGAATAGACGTAGGGTATAGCATTACCAATAACTGGAAGGCATCATTCAGTGTCGGTTCTAGTCAGCGGATTCCGACCTATACGGACCTCTATCTAGTACAAAAGGGGAATATTGGTAATGCAGCATTGAAATCCGAGAATGCATGGCAATATGAGTTGGCACTTCGCTATGAAAAGTCGGACATCTACCTACAGGGAGGAGCATTCTATCGGAATATTTCCAATTTTATAGACCGCATTCGTAGCAATACGAGTGAGCCTTACCAACCGTTTAACTTTGGAAACAATAAGATGTTTGGGCTAAATATTGGTTTTGGGCAAGCTATCCCTATAGCGGACGGAC
>JBEBQJ010000236.1:0-6331 GCA_040395455.1 Sphingobacterium yanglingense
TACTTTTTGGTGAGAAGTGTTCCCTTGTTGGGTTTTAGTGATTACCTTTTGGCGAGAAGTGTTCACTGGTTCGCCCAAAGTTTTCTCTTTTTTGGAGAAAAAGCTGTTTCTAAATAGAGGTCCTTTTGATTGTTATGTCAAAAGGACCTATGTGTATTATAACATACCGCCATCTACAGGAAGCACTTGTCCTGTAACATATGCGGATAGATCTGATGCTAAGAAAAGACATGCATTAGCTACATCTTCTGGTTCGCCACCGCGTTTCAAAGGAATACCTGCTTCCCATCCTGCGACTACTTTTGGATCTAATACGTCTGTCATTTCTGTACGGATAAAACCTGGAGCGATCACATTGGCTCTGATGTTTCTAGAACCTAATTCTTTTGCTACGGATTTTGTAAAGCCAATAATACCTGCTTTTGAAGCGGCATAGTTTGCCTGTCCGGCATTACCTTGTACACCGACTACCGAAGACATATTGATAAATGAACCTTTTCTGTTTTTCATCATTACCTTAGAAGCTGCTTTGGTAACATTGAAGATGGATTTAAGGTTGATATTGATTACATCATCCCAGTTTTCTTCTGTCATACGCATCAAAAGACCGTCTTTTGTGATTCCGGCATTATTAACAACGATGTCTAATGTGCCAAACTCGGTAACGATATCATTGATAAGCTGTTCGGCTTCATCAAACTTGGAAGCATCCGAACGGTATCCTTTTACCTTCGTGCCAAAACCTTGTAGCTCCGTTTCAAGGGCCTGACCTTTCTCAACAGAGGATAGGTAGGTAAAAGCTACGTTGGCACCATGTTGTGCAAATACCTCTGCGATCTTGCGGCCTATCCCTTTTGATGCTCCGGTAACTAACGCTGTTTTTCCTTCAAGTAGTTTCATGTGTAAATAATTTGTCTTTTAGTGGTCATATGGAATATCCAAACTATTTTATCAGTTTCTGTGCAGTTCTACTACATGGATATTTCATATATGTATTAATTGTTTTTATCTGCTATTGACTTGTCCCGACTGGTCGGGGTGGAATACTCATAGGTGTTTGTTATCCGCTAAACATGAGTATTTCATATATGTATTAATTTAATCTGTAATTCGCAAAAATAGGTAAATTTTGACATAACGTTAAGTTTATTAAAAAACGATTTTGATAAGGGCTGTAAAGTACAGAATAAAACAATACCAGATTTCAAGTTACGAATAAAATATTATCTATACCTGTTTGTAAATCACTTTTTTAAGTGATATTTATCCTGTTTTTTATGCCTAAAGATATTGATATTTGGGTATAGCAATAAAGGAAATCATTTAAATAAAATAGTATGAAACAGCGAGTTCCAGTATCAGAAATTATGACGAGAGAGTTGGTTACCTTAACTCCGAAAGACAGTTTGTATGACGCAGAAAAGCTATTCAAGAAACATAATATCCGTCATCTTCCTATTGTTGAAGACAAGAAGTTGGTCGGTGTTGTAAGTTACTCTGATCTACTAAAAATCAGCTACGCTGATGTAACAGAAGAGAATGATATTGAGGCTGTGGTATATGATATGTACACTATTCCTCAATTGATGGCCAAATCGCCGGTTATAGTAGGTCCTGATGCAACGATTAAAGAAGTAACGGAGACGCTATCCCGTGTTACTTTCCATTCGATACCAGTTGTTAAGGATGAAGAATTGGTAGGTATCGTAACTACAACGGATTTATTGAAGTATTTTATTGATCAATACTAGCTGCCTCTTCAATTGTGGTGATTATTCCGTTATCCAAAGCGGAATGCGAATGGTCAAATAGATTTTAAATCGGTTAAGAAAATGAGAAGACGGACAAGATGTAGCGTTCTTCTCATTTTTATTTTATACAGCACCTGAATTCTTAATCTTCTCCTTACAGTATAGGCTAGTTAAATTAATTAACTGGCAATCCGTGAAAAGGTATCTTTCTCCGTTTTTAAGGTTCCGAGTCTATTCCAAGGTCAACTTTGTATCAATTGCGCTATTAAAACTTGTGTGAGCGGTTATTCTAATTTTTTGTTTGCAAAAATGAAGCGCTTTGTTCGAATAAAATGTAATGGAAATGAGAGAATTTTGACAAAACGATTCGTAATAACCAAAAACGAATGTTAATTTTGCATCAATTAATTAAGTCATGGGCAAGAAAAAACAAAATACCGAAGTTGACGTCGTTCTGATAGGTGGTGGTATCATGAGTGCTACACTAGGAGCTTTGATCAATGAGTTGAATCCAGATATCAATATTGAGATTGTTGAACGTTTGGATGTTGTTGCAGCAGAGAGTTCGGATGCATGGAATAATGCAGGAACAGGTCACTCGGCCTTGTGCGAATTGAACTATACTCCGGAGCAGGAAGATGGTTCGGTTAAAGTAGATAAAGCCATAAAAATAGCAGAGCAATTTGAGATTTCTAAACAGTTTTGGGCTTATCTAGTGGAGAAGGGGGTGATAAAAGACCCGACCCATTTTATACGTCAAGTACCTCATATGAGTGCTGTATTCGGCGAGAAAGATGTTCGTTTTTTGAAGACTCGTTTCGAGACTATGGAAAAAGAAACATTGTTTGCTGGAATGAAATATACGGAAGATAAGTCGTTGTTGGAGCAATGGGTTCCGTTGATGATGAAGGATAGGGCTGTGAATGAACCTATGGCTGCTACGCGGATGGATATCGGTACGGATGTGAATTTTGGTGCACTGACAAAAGATTTAATAAACTACTTGAGTACAAAGGATAATATCAAATTATCGTTGCACCAAGAAGTGAAAGATATTGAACGTGAAGATGATGGACGCTGGGAGATAGAAGTAAAAGATCTTAAAACGGGAGAGAAGAGAGAAATCAAAGCACAGTTTGTATTTATCGGTGCTGGTGGACACTCTTTATTGCTCTTAGAAAAATCGGGTATTCCGGAAGCTAAAGGGTATGGTGGTTTTCCAGTAGGTGGACAATGGCTACGTTGCACGAATCCAGAAATTATCGCGCAACACCGTGCTAAGGTATATGGAAAAGCATCTGTAGGTGCGCCTCCAATGTCGGTTCCGCATTTAGATACACGCTATATCGATGGTAAACAGGCTCTTCTTTTTGGACCGTATGCCGGTTTTTCGACGAAGTTCTTGAAGCAGGGTTCTTACTTTGACCTTCCCGCTTCTATAAAGCTATCTAATATTAAGCCGATGCTTTCTGCAGGCCTGGACAATCTTCCATTGACCAAGTATTTGATTACAGAGGTGATGAAAAAACCAAAAGACAAGTTGGATGCATTAAAGCAGTTTATGCCTACGGCACGTCTGGAAGATTGGGCGATAGAAAAAGCAGGACAACGTGTACAGGTTATTAAAAAAGATCCTAAGCATGGTGGAGTGTTAGAGTTTGGAACTGAGGTGGTATCTAGCGCTGATGGCTCGATAGCAGCATTGCTAGGGGCTTCGCCAGGTGCATCTACTTCTGTAGCCATCATGATCCAATTGTTAAAACGTTGTTTCCCAGAGCGGGCTAAATCGGACGAGTACCGCAAGAAATTGCGCGAAATGATACCTTCTTGGGGACAATCATTGAACGATAACCCAGCGCTTTGTGCAGAAATGCGTACGCATACGCATCGTGTACTGCAGTTGGATTAATAAGTATAGAATAGACATTTTATGGGGTGCGGTTCCGTTTCATCCAATGATACGGAGCAGAGCTGAGATTATACCCAATTCTACTTTGGTAGAAGGAACCTGATCCAGGTAATGCTGGCGTAGGGAATAATTTTTTCGAAATAGCGTCTCCATAAATCGTGTCACTGATTACATTGTTTATGGAGACTATTGTCGAGAATATAAGTAACGCATTTCTACAGACCTCTTGGTTAGAGCGTTTTTCAGTGCTGTGTGGTATTATACAGGTGCTGCTTTCTAAAAATAATAAGGTATCTAATTATTTCTTCGGTATTATGGGGATAGTGTCGGGCATGTATGTTTTGTTTGGCGCAAAGCTGTATGCCGAGATTGCCTTGAATATGTATTATCTTATTATGAGTATCTATGGCTGGTGGTACTGGATGAATAATACGCAGGCGCGTACGCAACCTATTAGTACCTGTGGTGCAAAGGAGTGGCGTATAGTGGCGTCAATCAGTGTCTTGGGATTTGGTCTTTTGTATCTGATTTTGGAGCATGTTACCGATTCGGACGTGCCGGCCTGGGATGCTTGGGTATCAGCTACGGCATGGGCGGGTATGTGGTTACTGGCCAAACGTAAGTTGGAGAATTGGATTCTGCTGAATATCAGTAATCTTTTTGCTATTCCACTATTGATACACAAGGAGCTTTATTTGTTTGCCGCACTGACGACTTTTCTATTTATAGTCGCTATATTCGGCTATTTTAATTGGCGCAAGTTAATGGTTACCGCAAAATGAGAACGATGATAAGTGAAGAAAATATACAGGTCCTAAAAGATAATCAAGCCGCATCAATAACTGCTAAAACCTTGGTCAAAGAGCAGCTGTCGCTGATATATGATAATAACTGGTTCAATATATGGGTGCCTAAAGTACTGGGTGGGAAAGAGCTGGCCTTAAAAGATGGATTAGCGCTTTTGGAAGAGCTCGCTTATTGGGATGGTGGTCTAGGCTGGACGGTAACGTTATGTGCTGGAGCGAATATGTTTGCTGGTTACTTGGATGGTCATTTGGCCAAGGAGGTGTTTTCGGATAGAAAGGTCTGCTTTGGTGGCTCGGGGCGTGCCACAGGAAAGGCGGTATGGGATGGTGAAAGCTATAAGATAACGGGATTTTGGCGTTTTGCTACAGGAGCACCACATCTATCGCATTTTACATTGAATAGTTTTATATTCGACGGGGATGAACCTCGTTTGGATAAGGAGGGAAACCCTGTTTTTTATTCTTTCTTTGTACCCAGAGATAAGGTATTGGTTCATTATGACTGGGATTCTTTTGGGTTGGCGAGTACGGCGAGCCATAGTTTTTCGCTGGAAAATGCGGTCGTAGAAGCTAACCATGCTTTTCAAATCAGACCAGAGCATCGGATTGATGACAATACATTGTACCGTATCCCTTTTATTCCTTTCGCCGAGTTGACTTTGCTCGTTAACTATATGGGGATGTACAGAAGATACCTGGACCTGGTCGAAAAGTTTTTCTTTGAAAAATCGACGGATGAGAACTGGCTGTCGAAGTATGGTAAAGGTTATTTCAAAAAGACCGATGCCCTACGTGGGCAACTGGATTCGGATAGGTTGAAGGTATCTGCGCTCACGGATGAATTGTGGCAAGAGTCCCTGAAAGGGGAGCAGATCGATGCGGTATTGATGGATAACATTGCTGATACCGCTCGAGGTATAGTGAAAACAATCAGGGAAGAGGTGGTCAGTCTATTCCCTTTAGTAGGTATCATGGGTGCACAGAATGGCGAAGAGATAAATACGGTTTTTAGAAATATATTTACAGCGAGCCAGCATAGCCTACTGAATGTGTAAGCATACTAACAGTCAAACTGTACGTTGCCATCGTAAGCATAGGGACTAGCGGATAGGATGATAATCATGCGTCGCTCTTCGTAGTCGCGAGGGCTGGAGAAAATAAAGTCTGGTAAGCCATCTTTGTCTAGGTCGCCGATGAATTCTAGTTCTGTAGAAGTATCGTTATAGGCAGTCTGATCTATAATGGTACGTAGATAGGTTCCGTCTTTGTATAGCTTTAAGGTGTATCGGGCATTTGGATTGTTGCGTTCTTGGTCTTTGTGAAATAGAATGCCTGTCGCCTGCAACTTGTACTTTTGGTTTTTGTAGGTGAATTCAAAGGGTTTTCCTGGTTCTATTATTTTATTTTTGAATGCTACGCTATCTACTGCTCCTTTCTGTATAGTAGGGATGTCGAAAAATACAAGGACATCTTCTTTTGGGACTATGGTTTCTGTGGGTAAACCAGAACAAGGCTCCTCATCTTCATTTTCAATGTAATAAGAAGCGGATTGTACGTGGTAGGAGCCATTTTTATGGTGCAGTTCGAGCCATTTTTTGTTGATTACCTTGGAAACTACTTCGTTTTCCCACACCCGATAGGTGGTAGGCATTAAAATACGGCCATCTATAATCGAGTCGACTTCTGCGGTAGTGATTATCTCCTTGGGAGAAGCTGAAAGCGAATCTGTCTGGATATGCTCTCCAATAGAATCTTGCTGCTCAGGTATCTCTACTTGTTGCTGTTTGTCATTTGAAGTATTCTGACAGGCAAAAGCAGTTGTCAGGAACAGAAGGAGATAGCCGTATTTTTTCATATGTATATAA
>JBEBQJ010000237.1:0-6314 GCA_040395455.1 Sphingobacterium yanglingense
CCACGACGCCAGCATCTCCTTTATCTCCCTTATCTCCTTTTGGACCTAGGATATTCGTCCAGTTATTCGTCGTAGGGTCGTATACCCAAACTCCCGAATCATTATGTACAACAGTAATACCTTCGCCAGGTGCCCCAGGCGTGCCCGAACCCGGTGTACCCGGTGTACCAGAAGTACCCGGCATGCCCTGAACGCCCACGACGCCAGCATCTCCTTTATCTCCCTTATCTCCTTTTGGACCTAGGATATTGGTCCAGCTATTCGTTGTTGGATTGTAAACCCAGGTACCGCTGTCGTTCGTAACGATAGTAACACCTTCACCAGGGGCACCAGCTGTACCCGAACCTGGTGTGCCAGGAGCACCAGAAGTGCCCGGCATGCCTTGAACACCAACTACGCCTGCGTCACCTTTATTACCTTTTGGACCTAGGATATTCGTCCAGCTATTCGTCGTAGGGTCATATATCCAAACTCCCGAATCATTATGTACCACCGTAACACCCGCACCTGGACCGCCGGCCTCACCCGGGGTACCCGGAGCGCCTGTCTGGCCTGGTTGCGACTCCGATTTAAAGCCCGTATCCCCTTTGTCTCCTTTCGGACCTGCCGCCAGATTTATAGTGACAGGAACCCCTTTCTCATTCGTGTAAGTAATTGTACCGTCTCCATTGTTGACCAATGTTGTTACGGTTTCATTCGATTTTACTACTACTTTAAAATCGATGCTAACAGGATTGCCAGCATCATCAATAAAAGAAAGCATATAATTTGTCGGATTATAGCTAATATTGGTGGCCTTTCCAGAAGAAACAAGCACCCATTTAGTACCATCATTATAATAAATTCCCTGAACCACGTCATTAATAGTCGCCGTATTATACACCATCATACCCGCCACATGTTTGCTCAATGGGCTAGCGGCACTGGTCCTATTCAACTCGACTCGCGTATGTAATAGTCCTTTATTCTTACTGGCCAGATCTAGAATAGCATCTGGATTAACAACCATGCCACCACTATCCGTAAAATCAGATAATTTCTGTTGAGCAACCGCAACTCCTCCTAAGAGGGTAAGTGCCAATGATAAAACGAGGTATTTACGTTTCATAATTTCATTTGTGTTTAATTCGTTCTTTAAAGGTTGTATAGAGTATCTATAGTCAATTAGACAGATGACTTGCATCTAGACACTTCATATTAGCTTGTATTGACAAAATAACATCAAAACCTTTATGAGGTTGTGGAGGAAAATCTACATATAGCATATATTTGCTATTATTTTTTATTTGTTTAACACTTTATTGCTAGTCTTTTTTATTAAAAACACATAAATATGTTAAACAAACCTGTAACTCGATTAAAAACAAATCTTTTCCCCATAAATCTAATATCTAATTGACATTATTTAAACTACTCCCATTAGGTAAAATAATTTAGTCACAAAGAAACAAACACCTTTCAGCATACGGAAAGCAGAATCTCATAGACACAAACCTCTCTCCGAGACTTAATGATCATCCTGTTTTCATTACCGTAGCTTTCTTGTGAAGATTGTAATTCCTATGCCGAAGATTATTATCGCGCCCATATACACACTCCACATGGAGTGGGATTTCCACCATTTCATTTCTTCGATTTCACTCTGCGCTATGATACGGAATAGGCTATCCTTATGATTAGCGCTTTCTTGGTAATACCGATCAGCGACTATCTTATCTTCAAAGCGCATGTAGCCTCCATCGGCCCACAAACCACTATCGGGATGAAAATAAAAAATAGAATCAGTAAAGATAGACCAATAACGATGGTTAGCGTCTTTGATCAAATACTGTTGCTGCCTGCTGATTTCACTGGTATTCGCCAGTTGTTCATAAGATTTCTCCTGCCTGAATCGTCCTTTGGAGGTACCGCAGCTGTACAAGGTCAGGATCTCGAAAATCGGGACAAGAGTGATGAGAATGATGATTGTTTTCATCGTTAGATAGTTAAGAGTGTTAATAAGGTTTATAGGGTTAATAAGGTTAGAAATAGTTAGAGAGTGATCAGTGACGGAGTGACAAAGTTGCTCGCTGATTACCGGTCACTCATTACTAGTCACTTGTCACTCATTAACCCAATCCGCTATTGCATAGATTGTACGTAGATGCCGTCGTCTGGACTCTACCCTATCGTTGCTGTTGCCTTCGATTGTCATGAGGTACTGGCCTTGTTTTTCCTTAACCAGTCCCACATGGTTGATGCGTTTGGCTTTTATACCATAAATCCCGAATACATCCGCTTGCATTGCTTTGACTTTGTCGATCTGCCTTGCTTTTGGAAACAGCGCCGGGGACCATGGGTTACGTGGAACAGCGAATCCGGCTTGGCCGTAGCACCAGGAGACAAATGCCGAACACCATTCATAGCCTTTACCGAGGTTTGTATAGCGGAGGTATTCTTCGACACGAGGGCCGTCGTTGTTACCGGTAGCTTCGTGGGTTCCTAGTTCTTTGCTTGCTATTTGTATTATTAAATTTCTTTTGTCTTCATCGCCAGACTGGCTAGTCCTTTTTGCTTAATCAAAAAGAACGAAAAAATCAAGACTGTTTAGCCTATGTTCATCACGGCTTCGTA
Source organism: Sphingobacterium yanglingense (assembly GCA_040395455.1). GTDB lineage: Bacteria > Bacteroidota > Bacteroidia > Sphingobacteriales > Sphingobacteriaceae > Sphingobacterium > Sphingobacterium yanglingense_A. Next base: position 2,614 of record JBEBQJ010000237.1, read on the forward strand.
AAGCTACAGAGCCGGTTTCCAAGGTCTCCCTCCCTCGTGTCCCTCTCTTCGACTGGAAATCCTTTTCTAATGCAAAATGTACAGAACTGCTATACGTAACTTTACGGCCTTTGAATCCATATGCTAAAAGGTCGTCCTTAAAAACAGGAATCTTCACAGGCGACATTAAATTAGATTGTAAGGGAGTGCTAGCAATAACCGAATAAAACGGCCTAGGTTGCGAAACCGTTAAGAATTTAAATGGTGATCTCGTTAAGAAAATCAAACTGTTTGACCCCGATAAGTCGGGGGAGCTTTTGATTTTTAGAGGACACAAATTAAATTTAGGATGAGCAACCAAGCCTTGATTTTTTTGTTTCGTTTTTTCATCAAGGAAAAAATGAAAATCCCTCCCTTGATAAAGGGAATAAAAACCGTTTTCAAGTGATGTTTTGAACATATTTAAAACACCACTTCCATCCCCATTATCACTGCATATAACAGTAAAAAGAAGACCGAGAAATAAAGAATACATTGTTGCCATGATGTTAATTGATTAAAATGATGATTGAATTGTTGTCTGAAGTATTTAAACGGATGCCACAAGAGTTCTTGCAGCCAAATGCTGATGTATACGGCTAGCCAGCCGACGAGCAGTCCAAATATTACTACGGTGAGGATACCGAAATCCAGTACACCTATTGCTGGGTCAAGCAACTGTAATACGGTAGATGCCATGATCCATGCGATGATGAGAAATAGAAAGCCAAAGAATAGCTTTTCCTTGAGTGAAAGTTCCTGCCGCCAGCCCTGGGCCAGCCATGAGGGATTGATTGTTGTTTGCATATTTATAAGTTATGTAGTAAAGAGTGACCAGTGACGAGCAAAACTTTTCACTTCGTCACTATGTCACTTCGTTACTGTGTCACTACTCTAGTAACTTCGTTACGCTCTTGCCTTCAACCGTTAGGAGATGACAAACTCACCGATAAACTGGCTAGTGGACGTCACCTTACCATCCCGATGGATTGCAAATGTCCAACCTACCATTGTCTTTCCGGTATAACTGACTGGCAGCGAGATGTCCAAACTACTGTCGACTCGGCTCACGCCCTCATAAGCAGAGAAGAAATTTTCATCTACATTGTACAGCAACACGATCACCTGATCATCTGCAAAAGCATTGAAGCGATTTACATCAGGCTGCCAACTAAGCGTGAGTACCTGCGGGGCAGACTCTTCAGTCTGCAGTCCCATAAGAGCCGCTAAACTGCCACTGGCAATCTGTACCGAAGAATAATCGATGCTCAAAGCTGGATAAACACCCGTGATCGCATTCGTGATCAAATGCTGAAAAGCTACATTATACCCCATCTTTCCACGTTGTTTACTGTCTGAGAATCCTATTTTCAGGATATCCTTGATGGACTTAAGGAAATTGGTCGCCATCGCAAACCGCGTACGTTGCGCCATTTGATCTTCCGATGCCGGCTTTGAACTCTTCTTTGGAAGCGAGCGGATATAATCTATACCGCGCCATGAACTTCCGACTACATTGCCTACCTTTCCGGTGTAGGCTCCTGTGATTCCTTTTAAAAATCTTGCCATGATATTAATTTTTTAAATTTTAACTGTGGCGCTGCAGGCAGCCACGGATATCGATATCATGACACGAAAGTATTGTGCAAAGGCATTTTTCACGGTCAAATGGCGTCATTTGGCGCTATTTGGCCGACTATGACGTCGTTTGGCGCCAACAGAAAATCACAGAATGGGGCTGCAATAGCCTTTGAAAGGTGTTTTGGAGGCAACACCTAAACTACCGATGCAAGGAACCTTTGCTATTTAGCCACAGAACAACCAACGAAAAGGCAAGCAAAAGGCAACGGATAACCAAAGAAAAGGCAGAGAACAGGCAACAGATAAGCGAAGGAAGTACGGGCAAAGCCCCTAGAATATCTCCATAATAACCCTAAAAAAAAGGGTCATATAAGACCCTTATTGATACTGCGGCGAACCGCATCCTTCAAATCCTCCTCCCGATAAAAATGCTTATTTCCCATTTTTATTGGTGCTAGGATTCCATTCTTTACCCAGCGGTTGTAGGTCCGCTCGGATATCCCCAACTTAGCAATGACCGCCATTCGGGTCATCAATTGATTTACATCGATCGCCACAGGTAGCGTATCGGTTTCAGCGACTTTACACATCGACTCCAGCAGTCTGTAAATAGACTTTAGGACGACGAGTATTTTCGTCATTTGTTTCACCATATCATTTTGGCAATTGATACGATAAAAATGTAGGCAGCCTTTACCCTATTTTTCTTATTTGGTCGTTTTTTCCCGCTGTTGAAACAACTTCAGTGCATGTTTAAAACTGGCATTAAACTCTTGACTTATCGTGATAATTTCCCGGATAGACGGCTCTTTAAAATAAACCTGCTTACGGTTTACCCCCGACACTTTGGACAGCGAAACCAGATAGCTTCCATGCGGCTTGCTGAAATCTTCAACAGGCAATAAATTCTTAAACTTAATGAGCGACATTTTAAAGCTGTGGCTATCGCCTTCGGTCATTACCGTAACTATTTTATCATCTACGCGGGCAAAATAGATTTCCTTAACCAGCAATTCGACTTCAATGCCCATCACATCCAACAGCAGAAGTTTATCTATTTCCCGACGTTCCCTTTCTTCTTTGGCGTCTACCATAGCTACTACTTTGCGCATCACCCGTTCGAAAGCTTTAAAACCGATCAGCTTCGATATGTACTCATCGATACCGACTTCATGTCGATCAAAGGCGTAGCTGGTATATGCCGTACAGGCCACGGTAACAGGTGGATTACTCAACATTCCAAATAACTTTAACCCATTGATATCTTCCCTGCCAAAGTCCATATCCAGAAAAAGGATGTCAACTTCCTCTTGACGTAGGTAGTTAAAACCTTCCTCGGGGCTAGATACAACCACAGGTGATTTCGCAATAAAATCGAGATCCTCCATCATGTCCAGGATATAACTTATGGTGTTCGGATTATCCTCTATGAAAAGTACACGGTAATTTAATTTATTCATCGTGCTTCCACGTTAGGTGTATCGTTAATTCATACGTATCCTTTTTGCGTGTCCCTTCGCAAACCAACCGATACGGTGTATCCAATACTTTGGACTCCAAGAGGCGATAACCTGCCCCACCATCATGATCCTTTTCCTTGGGACTCCAATAATTATGGCAAGTGATAACTGCCATACCGGACTTAATTGTCAGATCATAGTGTATGGGAGTGTCGGGCGAGATCAAGGCGTGCCTAAGGCAATTTTCTAAAGGGAATAACAGTATTCCCCAGGGTAGCAGGGGGAAATCATTTCCATCCTGATCGATTTTCAGCACGACAGCCTGCGCGCCATAATGTGTGCGCAACAGCCGCACAAAGCATTCGAGTTGATCAACCTCTTCCTCCCAAGCCACCTGTGCATAGGGACGGTCAAATCGTACCAGATACCCCAAATATTGGATAACATCCCGCTTCGCCTGCTTGTTCTTTGGCGATTCCTCAGCAAGCATCCGTCCAAAAGTCCCTGCAAATACCGTTCGCAGAAAATGCGAGGTATGCGCAATACCCGATATCTGCTGCCGATAATCAGACAACTCCGCATCCGCTTTACGCGCAGCGCTACGTCTTTCCAAAAATTGGAGCAAAAATACAAAAGCCAGCG
>JBEBQJ010000238.1:0-6314 GCA_040395455.1 Sphingobacterium yanglingense
CCGTTCTTTGTTGAGCCTCAAAAAGGCAGATTTATGCATGAAAATCTCCCCTCTAATTTCAAATACTTCAGGGTATTGGAAATTTGATTTGAGCTGGTGGGGGATACTCCGGATAGTACGCACATTATTCGTAACATCGTCACCCTGTATACCATCACCCCGCGTCACAGCTTGGGTCAACTTGCCATTCTCATAGGTTAGCGAAATCGAAAGACCATCAAACTTAAGTTCGCAGACATACTGCACGCTATGTCCAATCGCCTTCTGTACACGCTCATCAAACTCTATGAGTTCCTGCTCACTATAGGTATTGCTCAGCGACAGCATAGGCCACTTGTGCTGTACCGTATTAAACTTGGAAGTGATATCGCCACCGACCTTCAGAGTTGGTGAGTTTGGGTCTCGATATTGTGGGTAAGCTGACTCTAAAGCTTCCAGCTCTTTTAGTTTCTGGTCAAAGTCATAATCTGATATTGCTGAATTTGCCAATACATAATATTGGTAATTGTAGGCATTCAACTCGGCTGTCAATTGTTCTATTTTCGTTTGGATATCCTGCGACATATGCAACGAAATTAAGAAAATTTGTAGCTCAAATATAATTTTGGACCAATATTTTGAAGACTATTGTGCCGAAAAAAAATAGGGTCTTTTGGGAGATTCGTTATTTACTCTTCAAATGAAAATTATTTGTAGGTAAGTTCGAAAAATTCTGCATTTTGTTCACGTAATAGTCCCAAATTATGCATTTTTTATAAAGCCCAAATTTATTGTACGCACTGTCAATTTTTTTTCTTTTGGAGGCATTTCGGAAGAAATTTATAAAAAAGTACTGATGTGACCGACTTACAGCCCAGGCGTCTTTTGGTTTGCCCTGCAGCAAGAAGTGGATCAGCGCAACCAAGTCTAACCAAAGACGAGCAAAAATAGCCCATGTCGCCATCCAAAAGGAGAGGTTCTTCTGTAGCATGACCAGACTGTTGCGGAAGTTGAGGTAGGTTTTCTGGGGGTTACTGGTATTTAAGGTCCCGCCACCGACGTGATAGACTAGACTGTTGGGGCAGTAGCCAATTCGATGTCCTAGTTTTTTGAGGCGCCAGCATAGATCTATTTCTTCCATATGGGCGAAAAAGTCGGCATCAAAGCCTTGTACTTCTTTCCAAGCGTCTGATTTTATGAAGAGAGCAGCTCCTGTAGCCCAGAATATCTCTTTCTCGTCGTCGTACTGTCCACGGTCGATCTCTACGCTATGTAGGATACGGCCCCTGCAGAAAGGGTAGCCATAGGTGTCGATATAACCGCCGGCAGCTCCAGCATGTTCGAAGCTTTCTTTTTTATGGAAGGACCGTATTTTGGGTTGTGCAGCGGCATAATCTTCGCGGAGCATCATCTCGATGACGGGTTCGATCCAGGATGGGGTCACTTCGACATCCGAGTTCAAGAGTACATAATAAGGGGCATCGACATGCTCGAGGATTTTATTGTATCCTCCAGCAAAACCGTAGTTGTCTTCGTTTTTTATAATTCGAATCTGCGGATAGGTTTCCGCTACGAATGCTATTGAATCGTCCGTCGAACCATTATCACCAATTATAAACTCGATATTGGGATAAGTACTGTTATATACAGAAGGCAAAAACTTTTCTAAGAAATATTTGCCATTCCAGTTTAATATTACAACGGCTACCTTAGGGTATTGTGTCATGCTTTGTCTTTTCGCTGTCTTTTCCATCGATTATGGGACCACAGCCAGTAGGCTGGTTGTTCACGGATGACCTGCTCCGTGAATTGATTGTGTATTTTTGTTATCTCATGGTCGCCATAATCCGACGGTGTTTCTACTAAAGTGGTAAATTTACAAAAATAATAACCTCTTTTTGCTTTTCTTCCAATATGACAAAAAACGACAGGGTTGTTCGTCATTTTTGCGATTCGCTCGGTTCCGGTATAGACCAAGGTCTCTTGGTTCAAAAAGGGCATGTAATAGTCAGAGTCTTGATATACAGGGGTCTGGTCGGCAACAAACATGCTGATATGTGGCGTGTTTTTGAGGCGTACGATATGCCGCAGGATTTGCTTCATGGGCACCATAGTCGCCCCAAACCGGGTCCGGACTTCGTTATAGATCTGGTTAATATCGTTGTTGTTGAGCGGCTTGTAAATAACGAGGCGCTCGTAGTCGGTCATGAGGGATAAGCGGTGTATCCCCAATTCCCAGTTCCCGTAGTGTGCGGTAACACCTATTACGGCTTTACCTGCATCGAAGTGTCGGTATATCTCTTCAGGGTTGAGTAATTCGATGCGTTTTTTTACGTCCTCGGCTTTGATGCTGAACATCTTGATTACTTCGACAATGATATCGGGGAAGTAGCGGTAGAAGTCTTTGGCAATCTGTTTTATCTCCACTTCTGATTTCTCGGGAAAGGAGTTGCGGAGGTTCTTGAAAACAATTTTCTTCCGATACCCCAAAATATGGTAAATAAGGACATACAATACATCGGAGATGCCGTACAATATCCAGAATGGCATTCTGGATATTACCTGCAAAATAAAATGTAGTATACTTTTTTTCATTAGCCGGGGTTGTGACACTTTCGTTAGGCAAACTTAGATAAAATGCGTAGCATTCGCCAGTGCCTAGTTAAAAAAGACGTAGAATAAAGCAAGTAGAAATCGGCTTACTGCGTTTTTGTGTCGGAAATATGCTTTAATAACGTTATTTTTGTTGCCGAATCTAAAAGTTAGTTTAATAAAATATGTCAATTCCAGTTCTGTTATCTGCAAATTACCTTCCTCCAGTGTCGTATTTCCACGCTATTGCACAAAATCCGGGTACGGTTCTTATCGACCAACACGAGCATTTTCCAAAGCAGACCTACAGGAGCAGGACGCATATCGCGACAGCAAACGGAATTTTGGACCTGATGATACCGATACAGCATGGCCGTAAGGAGCATGTGGCAATGAAGGAGGTCAAGATTAGCTATGATCACGACTGGCAAAGGCTACATTGGTCCAGCATACAGACTGCTTATCGGAGTTCGGCGTATTTTGAGTACTACGAAGATGAATTCGCGCCGTTTTATGAACGCAAATTTGATTATCTTTTCGATTTTAACCTAGCGCAACTCGAGCTGACACTCAAGCTATTGAAGCTGCCTAGGGAAATAAAAAGAACAGATGCCTACACGAAGAGCTATGAAGGCCTGGATTTCCGGACTGCGGTGCATCCGAAAAAGCCTTCAGTGTATGCTAATCCTAAAGTTTATTACCAGGTATTCGAGGAGCGTACGGGGTTTCAGCCTAATGTCAGTATTGTAGATTTGCTTTTCAACCAGGGGCCACAGAGTAAAATGTTCTTGTAGGTTTATCCTATTAAATCTAGACTTTTTGTAAAACTATAGGCGGATTTCATTGTTATAAGTGGACGTACGATGTGACGGACCTTGAACACTGAACAATGAATCGAACTTTCTTAGTATTCCTAATGCTATTGCTGTCTGGTGCGGTGTTTGCACAGGAGCAAACGGATACCATCCACTACAAAAAGGTTTATTATTTTGCCGGTACGGGCTTAGGAATCCCATTGGGAAAGGCGAGAGAGGTGCTTTCTCCGAAGCTTTTTGTAGGGAGCATGGGCTTGGATATTACTTTGAATAACCCCAAGTACTATTTGTATCCGGCACTATACCTGTTAGCATTTAAGTATGACCAAAGGTCTGAAGACCCTAAATTCAATACGATCCTCAAGAACGGGCTTTCCAATTTCTATATGTTGAGTTTGTCTGCAGGTACGCGTAGGCAGTTTAAACAGCTGAATACGTATGTGTATCTGGGGCCTACTATTGGCCTGGTGCACGAGCCTCGGTCTAACTTGGTTGGCGATGTAGTGCACATCGAATATCTCAAGTCCATTGCATTCGGAACGAAACTTGGGATAGGGGCGGATTATAAGTTCAACGGTTTTTTCTTGGGCACAGAGGTCGGCTATATGTATAATGTAAATAGGGTGCAACGACAACCTTTTCATGCGCTGACACTTATGGTTGGGGTGAAATCGGATATAACGCGGATACGGGATAAGGTGGTCGATATATTGGCCCCGCATTAAGTTTTTTTATAGATTATAGTTGTATCGTGGTTTCGACTGTAACACAGTGAATTGGATAACCTTATACGGTTTAGCATAGCTAAGTCTAAAGATTGCGGTCTAAGCTTATAATTTTTAGCTTTTCGCTACGGGGGCGTTATAGGATTCCGGACTTTATCTGCCATCTGGCAGGAATTTCTCGTTGAAGAAATTTTATTTATCGAAGCGTAATATTTTTTTGTTAAAATACTGTTAAAATTCAGTTATCTTATGAGTTTGGTACCTCATTTGCAATAGTTGTATTGAATATAAAATTCATAATTTCATATTTAGGTTAATAATTGGTTTGGTAAATCCTGGAGCTCCCCGCTTCAGGATTTTTTTGTGAAAAACATCCTTATTAAGGCACTATAAGTCAATAGTATCCGGTACCAGCGTTAGAAGTTCAGCTTCGTGATTTCCCATGTAGCGGTGTGGAAGATAAGGAGTTGGTTCGTCGTTGGTTTGTTGCCGGTTATTATTTTAACGGTTTCTTGCACCATCATAAGGCCTAGTATTCCCGGTACGGTATTCAATACCCCATTCTGGTCACAGCTAGGGACATCGTCTGGGTGTGGTGGGGAGGGGAATAGGTCGCGAAGGTTTTTGGAGCCCTGGTGATTGAATACCGCCAGCTGGATCTCAAAGTTGAGTACCGAACCGTATACCAGAGGCTTCTGCTGTCGGACACAGGCATCATTGATCGCATACCGGCTGCTAAAGTTGTCCGTGCCATCGAGTACAATATCATATGCCGAGACATAATCGTCTAGGTTGGCGTCCGTTACTTTTGCGATGATGGGCTCAAACCTGACTTCTGGATTAAGTGCTTCAATGGCCTCGGCGGCCGAAATGACTTTGGGCATGGCTACGTTCTTTTGCTTATGGATGACTTGACGATGTAGGTTGTGCACTTCTACCTGGTCAAAATCGATACAGGCAATCGTGCCCACCCCCGCGGCGGCAAGGTAGAGCAGGATAGGGGCGCCCAGTCCACCGGCGCCGATCACGAGGACACGGCTTTGGCATAGCTGTACTTGCCCGTTTAGACCTATGGGCGCAAAGGATATTTGCTTTTTATAGCGTAGTATTTGTTCTTTTGTGAGTTTCATATCGGGAGGATTACTATCGGTTAATATTCAATCTGCCAGTCTTTCCATACAGGTTGATAGCCTTTTTTTGCAATCAGGGATGCGATTTCCGCTGGCGTACGCTCGTCGCTGATTTCAAACTGCTCCAACGATTCAGGAGCGATAACATAGCCCCCAGGGTTGGTTTTGGAACCTGCGCTCATCGCGGTGACTCCCAAAGGGATAATATGGTCCCTAAATAGAGGATGCTCGCGTGTCGATAGCGATAGCTCTAAATCTGGATTCCAGATTCGATAAGCACATATCAGTTGCAGTAAATCATCGTCCCGCATCAGGAAATTAGGCTCCGCCGATCCGCTTGCCGGGCGCAGTCTCGGAAAGGAAACGCTGTATTTGGTGCGCCAGTAGTTTTTCTGTAAGTAATCGATGTGCAAAGCGGTAAAGAAGCTGTCTACACGCCAGTCCTCCAGACCAAGTAATACTCCAAGCCCAATCTTGTGCATACCTGCACTGCCGATTCGGTCGGGGGTCTCTAAGCGGTATTGAAAATTGGATTTCTTCCCCTTCGGGTGATAGGTTTTGTAGACCTCCTGATGATAGGTCTCCTGGTATACCATAACCGCATTGACCTTGGCCTCGTGCAATGCGCGATAATCCTCGTAATCGAGGGGCTGCACCTCTATGGAGATTTGGGCAAATAGGGAAGTCAGCTGCGCTACGGCCTGTAGAAAGTAGGGCGTACTGACGGTGTGGTTCGATTCGCCAGTGACCAATAGAGCGTGCTGAAAGCCCATGGCTTTGAGTGCTTTTGCTTCGATGTCTATTTCGCTAGCGGTCAGCGTACGGCGAGGAAGTTTATTGTCCATGCTAAAGCCACAGTAGGTGCATATATTTTGACATTCGTTGCTCAGGTATAAAGGGGCGTAGAGCTGTATATTCTTGCCAAATCGCTGGGTTGTAATCCGATGCGATAGTTGGGCCATCTCTTCGAGCATGGGCTTGGCGGCTGGCGATAGGAGATGGAGAAAGTCATTGATGTTACGTTGACTCTTATGAAGCGATTGTTCAACCTGTTCAGGCGTGGTACTGTATAT
>JBEBQJ010000239.1:0-6113 GCA_040395455.1 Sphingobacterium yanglingense
TTGGTTCAAAAGCTCTTCTTCATCTGTATCTTTAAGCTTATTATTCATAATCGACATTGGGATTACGGCTAGTGTGCTAGCGAAGTAAGAAAAACTTTTATAGAATTGCAAATTATTGAGCAAAACCGTAAAAGCGCTCCGTAAAAAAACGCGTACCTCAATTAGAGGAACGCGTTCTAATTTTAGCTAAAGCTTCATTTAAGTTTCAAGCTATAGGCTTTACGCTATTATTTCTTTGTTCGCTTCTGTAACCATTGCGACATGACTTAGGAGACCAATGTGCCCAGTACGGCTATATTTTGCTTTGAAACAGTGAACCATATACCCCTAGGACTGGGTGAATTTATAAACAGAAAAGTATGATCAAGCAAGAGCATATACAACGTACAGAACGAGTCAGGATGCATTCTTTAAACGAGCAACCATTTGCCGCGGATTTGAGAACCCCGCATCGGCAATGGCCTTCACAACTGGTGCAGCGAACGTATACTGGTCTGGCCAAGATAAAGCTTTTGCGTCAAGCAACCTGCTGCTGTGCCGGCCCTGTACGTGACCGGCATGGACGCCGGTTTACGACATTCCCGTGTGTCGGTACGATATAGCATTTATTCAAAAAGGACTGGCCCAGTACGGCGTTTCGGCCAGCCCGGCAGAATCTGTGAAACCGGATACATCTTGGATGTAGCTGATTAATAAACAAGAATTGACTAATTTAAAATTTTGCAACATGGCACTATTTGAAATTATCGATGCGTCTCATCCTGCTGAGCCAGCAAGTTATTCACCTGTTGGCTCAACGCCGCCTTCGTGTTTGGGAAATAACCAAATCTGTACGATTGAAGCAGCAAATTCAGGAGGGCAACCAGTTATCAACCAAGCTTTATTAAGTGAAATGGTAACTGCGTTGAACACACGCACAAGCTCAACAAATGTTAAATTAAAACCTTAATTCAAGGCCATAATTTGAATTAAATCAAGGCCGAAGATTTTTCTTCGGCCTTTTGATCTTTTAGCGGGAACGGATCGCGAGAGACAGTATTTCCCTCTCCGTTTTTTTCAAATCCAGCCCATTACCTTTCAACACCTTTTTGAGGCTTTCAAAATCATTCACCGCAGCTGTAGCGATTATTCGATCGGCAAGTCCACTGTCTATTTCAATTGGAGGAAAAGAAGTATTAAAAATTTCCAGCATCGTTATCCAAGTTTTCAAGTCAGTCGGAGATTTTCCACTTTGCAGTTTATCATTTCCTGACTTTCCACTCTTCACCAGCCAGATAGCTGATTTTTGTGGAGTCAAATCAACATCCATATCCAATCTATTGCTTAAATCCTTAATGACTGCCTGTATACGATCCTTATGATCCATTAATAATGGCCATGTCGATTCATAGGAAAATGCATTTTTTTGCATCCAAATAGACTCCGGGATAGAATCAAGGTTCTCAAATTCATATAAATTATTTACATCCAGCTTTATACGCTCCTTTTTCATCAACGGAAGCTGTTTTATCTGGCTATACAGGTATAAAAATGCAGATACTGCGGTTGCGTTGGTCATCCTATATCTTACCTGATTACCGATTGTATCAACTTGATAATTTAAAGGGGCACCATTAACGTATGGAAGCAAGCGGCTATATAGCCCGGATGAAAAGTTAAGAGAATCCCTTTCATGATCTTCATAAAAATCATCCTTCATTGGCCAACGGTGTATATCATTTTCTCCAAGCAAATCTTTTATATTTTTCTCCGTCATCATATCACCAGCAGTAATGGCCGCTACCCTACCTTTATATATCCATACTATATGGGGGACTCCCTGATGTGGAAAGATCTTGGTCAAGACTTTGTCTTCCACCACCAAAGGTAATTTGAGGTCCTTCATATACCTATTCTCCACTAATAATTTCCCTATCCGCTCTTTCGATTCTATCCCTACAGGTACGATCTGTAATCTCTCGGCAAACATCTGTTGTAGTTTATTATTTTTTGGCATCGCCTCTATACAACTCGTACAGGTGGTTGTAAAGAAATCAAGAATGATCAGGTCTTGGTTTACATTATCCAAACGCAATGTACTGTCCATCCAATTGATGACAGCCAAGGGCTCTTTAAAATCAACTCTATCACCGATTTTTACCGGTCTTACCTGACCTAAAACTATATATGGAATACATATCCATAAATAAGCAATTGCTCTTAAAAAATTCATCTTTTGTTTTGATTAATAGTGGGCGCCATTCCTATCACTCCCGATGGAACGAGAAAGGCATATCTTAAGTCATTAGGAGACAATTGGTATGTATTTTCACCAATCTTTCTTGAGAGCGACTTTGCATGAGCCTCTTTCAGGTTGAGCCTCTTTAGATCCACCCATCTTAGATTGCGCATGATCAATGATTTTCTGCGTTCTGCAAGAATAATTGCCAATGCGTCAGTTTTATTTGTCGCAGTAAAAGGTATAAATTCGCCAGTTTTGAAACGGGTAAGCATCAGCTGGTTTAAATATTTCATTGCCTGGCTGACATTATCACGTTCACTATATCCTTCGGCCAAGTTCAGGTACACCTCATCAAGAACGATCCCAGCAAAAGATGTATAATTACTCTCGCCATCATACTTGGCCTTGAAAGTAACTCCGGAGCCCGTATCTTTAAAGTAAAGCGATTTTCTTAGGTCAGCAGAACCATACATATCGTAAAGCGAACTGTCTACAAACGAAGTATAAGGATCAAGGCATGACGAAGTCAATGTAATCGCATAGAATAATGTTTCACTGTTGAAACGTTGGAAAGGCCTGGCCGCGTTTGTATTTAACGTGTTATAATCTATCAGGACAGGTTTCTGTTCCAATACTTTTTCGACTGCTGCAATCACCATATCATAATTTTGGATGATGAGCCCCAATCTGGAAAGTGCCGCGTAGGAAGCTACACTTGTGGGCCGAGTCTTATAATTAGAAAGCGCAGGGAGCAATTTTGCACTCTCTGTTAAATCATCAGCAATTTTCTGATAGGTATCCGCCAAGGATGCCCGTCTGGAGATTTCGTCTACGGTTGCCGTCTCCCGGAGAACAATCCCGAGATCAGTACTCGACGAACTCTTCCTATAGGGCAATGTAAATATATCTGCCAATTGCATATAAGCATACGCCCTGAAAAACAGCGCCTCACCTTTGATCCGGTCATAATTTATCGGATCTACTGCCCTGTCAATGTCTTTTAATACATCCAACACCTGATTTGCATTAAAAATCACCTTATAACCAGCGGTCCAATTTTCGACAGGAATATCGGCATCTGCCTGCCATAAATACATATCTCTTTCGCTATTGAGACTAATTGCCTCAAAAGCCTGCGTAGTCAGATAATAGTTGTCAGCCCCTACCTCTCCGGCAACTGGATAACTGTTGTTCATCGTAAAATAGTCGTCCAAAAGCGCATCGCAATCTTTGAGGGTACTTGGCACCGCCATTTTCTGATTGGGCTTATCATCCAAAAAAGAATTGCAAGCGCTTAATAGCGTAACGCTATAAAAGATTATAAGTAAAAAATAATATCTCGTTATCATAGTACATTCATGTTAAAATTTACAAGCCCATATTTACTCCAAAGGATACCGAAAGTGGAAACGGAATGGCATCCCTATATTCCGGATCTATCCCTACCTTATTTTCACGCCACAAAATGACATTCATGTTTTTGACAAAGCCATAAATGGATAGGTCTTTTATATGCTTAAAGCTTCCTAGCCGGTATGAAATCAAAATATCCTGCATACGAATATTACCGCCATTGACTATCCAATCCGTAGATCCGCTACTGAATCTGCCGCGAAAGATATCTATCGGATATTTGAGCGACGGGACATTGGTATGTAATTCGTCACCAGGTTGCTGCCAACGGTCTTTATAATCCTTGTAACCAGCCCTATTTTCAGCAGCGGTCTGTTGATTAAACGATTGCCTAAAAAACTTGAAGCCCCATCGTGCCTGAAGATTTATTGTCAGCGAGAATTTTCCGATGGTAAAATCATTACTGAGCGATCCATAATACCTTGGCACACCGGAGCCGACATCCACAATATTTTCCATACCACCGTACAGTATACCCCTGTAGTTTTTGCTTATCTCACCATCCAGATAACCTCTCGGATCTCCAGTTTCAGGATCAAGACCAGCAGAACGATAAGCAAACACAGTTCCCACATCATACCCTTCACGGTACTGTGTGCTTGTCGAACCCGATGTCATCACGTAATTGTATGGGTAAGCAAATTTGTAGTCATACTTTTTGACTTTTGTCCTGTTCCTATTGAGCAACAACCTAGAACGCCATTGAAATACCCGGCCCGTTATGTTTGCGCTGTTGATCTCAAGTTCTATCCCTTTACCGACCAGTTCACCCCCATTCTTGATGGTCGATTCAAATCCTACTGTCGGATCTATAAGTACGCTGCTGATCAGATCTCTTGAATTGCGCTGATACCATTCGATAGAACCTGATAGCCTGTTTTTCAATAATCCATAGTCAATGCCCACATTGATTGTACGGATCTTTTCCCATGACAAAGAAGGGTTGGCCGGTGAGGTGATGCTCGCATAGGGCAGATTTGTCAGTGGCGCTGTACCATTATAATAAATAATGGGCTGGGCAGAATAGTCCGCATTCGCATGCCCAGAATAACCATAAGATGCTCTCAATTTCAGCAGGTCAATAAATGCCGCATGCAGAAACGACTCTTTATTTATTTCCCATGCGGTACCGATAGACCATAGCGGCTGCCACTTTTGATTTGACTTTACGCCAAAGAGATTTGAAGCATCTTTACGTATACTGGCCGACAAATTATACCGGTCTAAAAACGTGTAATTTGCATTGGCGAGCAAAGAAACATATCTATTCGTGGTCTTTTGCAACACGTCCGCTATAGGGATATTTCCGCCCCCAAACTTTTGATTTAAAAAGGGGAATACCGTTGTGGGATCCACTGGGATAATATTAAGATTGGACGGATCATAGCCGTAAAGTGTCTTGACATCCCTTTCAAACCGTCTTTCCCTAATCTCAGCTGCGCCCAAAACATCTATTTTATGCATTCCATCCTTAAACTGTGGAGCATAGTTCACCTGAAATCGACCAGTCTGATTTATATTATTCGTATGTGCATTAATTAGTCTATCACCCACCGGAATAGGCGTTTTAAGGAGAGCAACATCATTCCATTGGGATAAATAGTTGATCAGATTTCGCATTTTAAACGATTTCAGACCTAGCCAATCCTTTACCTCGACGGGGTTATACTGGTAGTTATACAGCAGTTGCAGCCTCAGGTCCGATCTCAGCTTATAGTTAAAGCCAATGGTGGCCATTAGATTCTTTGAGCTTAATTTCTGCCAATTTTGATCGACTTCATTGAGCAGATTAAAAGACCAATCCTGTAGTTTTCCGTTACCGGCGGTATCCCGATAAGCCCTGCTGATAGGGACAGCATCATTTGCAATCGGATTACCATTGGCATCTACCAATTTAAGATAAGGCCAAGCGCCACTTCCAGAGCCTGCATCCAAAGCGCCATAGGCAATGTTTTGATCTACGCTCGCGTCATGAGCAGAGACGTTTGCAAAATTTATATCTGTGGTAATTTCCAAAGCAGCGATTGGTTTTACCTTAACCGATGACCGTAAGGTTGTACGATCATTATTGGAGTTTATCTTATTATTGGCATTCCTGTCATATCCTGCCGTAAAATTATAGGCCACTTTATCCGTGCCACCCGAAAGATTTATTGCATATTGCTGATTTACTGCATTTCTGTATACGTATTTGGAGTAATCATCACGTATATCATAAGTTTTATACTTATCGATCTGCACCTGTGCATCTGCTGCCGATACATTATCTTTCCTGACCTCATCGAGTAGCTTTACGACCGGGCTCACTGTCACATAACTATACGTATCATTCAACCTGGAATTGAAATAGCCTTTATCAAAGAGAAATGTTTCGTAGTCAATAAAATCAGCGCTATTCATAAAAGGCAAGGCGTAGATATCCGGTCTTTTCTGAACTGTAAGGTTGGAATTAAAAGACAGTTTTGTCGGACTGTTTAAC
>JBEBQJ010000240.1:0-6087 GCA_040395455.1 Sphingobacterium yanglingense
AATCTCTGGAAGGTCTACTTTACACCATTTGTAAGAGACTGTGTCTCAACCGTATCCGAGAAGCTACACGATTCAGTGCCGCCGCGGAGGAACTCTGGATAAATTATCTGGACCAAAGTAATAGTACGGAAGAATTTCTAAATCTTGTAGAACTTCAAAAATTCACAGATCAAGCTGTCCAAAAATTGACCAAACAACAACAACTTGTTTTTAAGATGAGTAGATACGAGGGATTAAGTCAACAAGAAATTGCCGAAAAACTTAACATATCCAAAGAAACCGTAAAAAAACACAGTGCCGAAGCCCTTAAATCGCTCCGACTTCAATTCGAAAGTTACTTTCAGCTCGCGGTAATTTTTATGCTATTCAACAAATTTTAGTTTTTTCTTCATACCAACTACTCCCTTGTCTGTTTTACGGTGTATTATCATTAGTAACACCATCTTGAAGCCATCTAAGACATGAATGAGGAGAACTATATCATCCAGCATCTACTGGAAAAGTATGCTAACGGAAAAATCAGTAAAGAGGAATATGATAAACTTCTGTCGTATCTGAACGAATATGATACGTTGGACGATGTGGAATTGTTTATGGATAAAGATTGGAAAAGTCTTGACGGCTATCCACTACCACACTCCAAAAGCGCGGATATTTTCCAAGCGATCGTTGAAGATCCGCTCTATAGCCAGTCTATCCCCCGCCATAGAAATAAGACATCGATCAACAAATTATGGAAGTGGGGAGCGGCCGCGGCAGCGATAGTCCTAATGATTGGGGGCGTACAGCTCTATAACCAAAATGAGTCAAGCTTAAAGCCTGCACGTGAATTGGGCCAAAAACACGAAATAGTAGCTGGTGGAAATAAAGCAACAATCACCTTAGCGAATGGCGAACAAATCGTGTTGAGCGAAAATCAAAACGGTATCGTGATCGATGATGAACAGCTGACCTATAATGATGGCACTGTGCTTGGTGTACCCCAGGGCTCTTCGGCTACCCTGACACAGACGATCAGTACTCCAAAAGGGGGAACCTATCAGATCACCCTATCGGATGGAACTAAGGTGTGGCTAAATGCCGCTACCAGCTTAACTTATTCTGCGCATATGGGAACATCAAAAAAGCGTCTCGTTAAACTGGACGGAGAAGCCTACTTTGAAGTGGCTAAGGATATCAAAAAACCTTTTGTCGTAGAAAGTAAAACTCAAACCGTGGAAGTGCTGGGGACCCACTTTAACGTCAACAGTTATAGTGAAGAATCAATTAGCCGCACTACCCTACTGGAAGGATCGGTAAAGGTTAACAATACGCTCCTAAAGCCGAATCAACAAGTTGTGCTCCATGGTAACAAAACCCAAATTCTGAATGTGGATGCAGAGAGAATGATCGCCTGGAAAAACGGCAAGTTCATTTTCAAAAGTGAAAGCTTGGAAAGCATTATGTTAAAACTTTCTAGATGGTACGATGTAGAAGTCATCTATAAAGGAGATTTCACAGATAAAGTTTTCACGGGCTCAATCAGCCGCTACGACGATATTTCGGAAATTCTGGACAAAATATCGTTTACAAAAGCTGCCAAATTTAAAATTGAAGGAAGGAGGATTATCGTCATGCTATAACATATTCTAACTAAATGGCTAAAAAAAACGGGAGTACTTCGACCTACCCCCGCTTAACTGTTTGGCCAATCATTACAATTCATTACGAGAACTAATACTCAACTAACCAAACAATTCAAAATTAATGAAAATTGATGAAAAATATGGGGCGAATATTCGTATTAAAATGCTCCAAAAAACACTATTAATTATGAAGTTGACCACATTCATAATGCTTTTTTCCCTGCTGCAGGTAAGCGCTGTCACCAATGCCCAGATTACCATAAAGGGGAAGAATATATCGCTCCAACAGGTATTGGATAAAATAAGTGTGCAAAGCGGTTATGATTTTATTTACCTCGACAAAGATATTAACCATCTTAAGTTAATCGATGTCGATTTTAAAAATGCTAGTATTAAGCATGTACTGGAAACTTGCCTTAAGAATCAACCTTTATTCTATGCCATAAATGATAAGACTGTTCTGATACGGAAAAAAGATGAAATTGCTAAAAGTGCATCAGCTATTGCCGCTGTGGATATAAGGGGTATCGTACTGGATGAAAAGGGGGCTCCATTGGTGGGGGTAACTATACGTGTAAAAAACTCAAATATCGCTGTACAAACCAGTGCTGCGGGAGAATTTATTCTGCCTGGAGTCGATGAAGGTGCCGTATTACAGCTTACTTTTCTCGGGTACAAAAAGAGAGAAATAACCGTAGGCAAAGCACATACGTTGTCGATAAAAATGGAACCTCTTACCGCTGAATTGGAAGAAGTGTCTGTAGTGAATACCGGCTATCAAACGATATCAAAAGAGAGGGCCACGGGCTCCTTTAACACGATAAGCCAGGAACAACTTGAAAAACCTGCTACGAGCATCGCGCAACGCCTTATCGGAACTACAGCAGGGATGCAGGCTACACTGGACGCTGATGGCAATCCCAGATTTGAAATCCGGGGTCAGACGGCGTTGAATATCCGCGATCCTTTTGGGATCCGTAATCAAAATGCAGCACCTCTGGTCGTTGTGGATGGATTTCCGATACAAGGCGATTTTAGCACGATTAACCCCAATGATGTGGAGAGTGTGACCGTCCTAAAGGACGCAGCAGCAGCTTCCATATGGGGTGCTAAATCTGCGAACGGTGTAATCGTAGTTGTAACAAAAAAAGGAAAGAAAGGTATGCCATTGGCTGTAAACTTCTCCGCTTTCACCCGGGTCTCTAAAAAATTAGATCTGGATTATGTGAATCCGTTAGCCTCTTCATCCGAAACGATCGACTATGAGATGAAATCTTTTGGTAACTGGGGAGCACTGATAAACGGTGGTATGTTCCCAAATGACGTATACAAAGCTTGGTCTCCGGGGATGATAGCCATGAGTGAACATAATTTAGGCTATATTACATTGGCGGAGCGCGATGCACTTTTATCCTCCTACAAAACACTGAGCAACAAAAAACAGATTCGTGATGAGTTACTAACAAATCCTACAGTACAACAGTATTCTTTGGATTTATCAGGCTCGACTGAAAAAATGAGTAATCGCATCTCTCTGCTTTTTGAGGACACGAAAACTAACTTTAGACGATCCGACAATAAAAAATATACAGTCAACTATAATACATCTGCCGATGTTTTTAAATGGCTGCAAATCAATTTTGGAGGATTGGTCAATTATAACAAGGTAAACCGAAGTGGTGTCAATTATAATGTAAATCCTTATGGATCGCCAAACCCTTTAGCAGATATAGCGAACATCGCTCCCTATGAAATGCTTCGGAATGAAGATGGTTCGTTAAATAATATCTCTAGATATTACGACCCTATTCTCGACCGCTTTGTGCCTACGGACTTATTCCCTTACAAGGACTGGTCATACAATCCCATCCAAGAAATCGAAAACAGAGAATATACAAGTGAACAACTGAATACACGTTTACAAACAGGATTGAACTTTAAAATAATCAAAGGACTTTCTTTTGACACGAAGTTTCAATATGAACTTTTTAATACAACAAATAGAAACTTTAATAATGAAAACACATTTTATGCACGAAATAATGTCAATACCGCTGCTAGTTGGGACAGAGCTACAGACCGAATCACACTAAATCTGCCCAAGGGTGGTATTTTGGATCAAAACAAAAGTAGAACTGAATCTTATGTATTCAGAAATCAACTTAATTTTGAGAGACAGCTTAACGGGGACCATGAAATCAGTTTTATTGCCGGAACTGAAATAAACCACCTCGTTTCGGAAACCAATAGTGCACCTACTTCTTATGGGTACAATGAAGAAACCTTGAGTGTTGGTATATTTCCTAATGGGCCTGGTACCCCGACTGCACCTGTACGCGATTGGACCGGCTATAACCAATCTTTTAATTATGTAAATAATTTCTCGTATATAACGGATCGATATTTCTCCTTATTCGCGAATGCAGCATATACTTATAAATCAAAGTATACGCTATCGGGAAGCATGCGTACGGATGCTTCAAACCTGATCACAGACGACCCTTCATATCGTTATGCGCCCTTTTGGTCACTGGGAGGAAGCTGGCGTGTGAATAAAGAGGATTTTATGCAACAGGTGGATTGGGTAGACCATCTTGCGCTACGCGCTACCTATGGCTATAACGGTAACGTAGACCGTTCGACATCTTTCCGTCCATTGATTGCAATAGAATCATCGCCCAACCTGTATACCGGGGACTACCGCGCTACTATATCAAGCTTTGGAAACCCAACACTACGCTGGGAAAAAACAGGAACATGGAATATAGGTGTTGATTACAGCTTATTTCAAGGCTCCCTGTATGGTAAAGTAGACATATACAATAAATCCGGCAAAGATCTGATAGCGACCTTGTCCATTCCTGCAGTGAATGGAACCACGCGTCAGAACTTAAACAATGCCGCCATGACAAACAAAGGGATCGAAGTGGAGCTTGGAACGGTACAACGGATCAAAGGCAACGATATTGTATGGAGAGGAAATGCTAACTTTTCATATAATAGAAACAAAATCACCCAATTATTCGTAGCTAATTATAATGCTGCAGCTCTTGCAGGAGGTGGATCTATTGCTTATGTAGAGGGACAAGATGCAAATACCTTGTGGACATACGAATACACAGGAGTAAAAAACAATCAACCAACAATAGCAGGTCCAAATGGTACATTTTACGATTTTTCGGCGTCAACTCCTGGGGATGGAACAACATACTTGTTGAATATGGGGACTAAAGTCGCACCATATACCTTTGGGTTTACCAACTCGCTTAAAGTTTACGATTTTAATCTGTCCTTCATCGTTACCGGAAAGTTTGGACACAAGTTTAAAAGAAAGGGCTTTAATTATCCAGCAGTACTCAACGGACGTGTATTACCAAATAAAAAAATTGGTGAGGTCGTAAACGGTGATCCTATGGAAATCATACCTCTTCCACTGAATCAAATCGAGCCACGATATTATTTTTGGGATAGATTCCACCCCTACATGAATTATCTTGTTGAAGATGCTTCGCATATCCGTATGCAGGAAATCAACTTAAGTTATAACCTACCCATAAACTTAAGTTCAAAAATTAACATGAGGCGTGTCCAAGTATTCGCACAGGGGAATGATCTATTTACCATTGTGGCTAATAACGCGGGCGAGGACCCTGAATATCCTTTAGGCACATTGAAACCGCAACCTCGTATTTCTTTTGGTATCAAGTGTGAACTCTAAAAAAATAATATCATGAAAAAAAAACATATACATCGCTATAGCATATTGATTTTAGTCGTCGTATCATTTATGCTGCCATCATGTGACCGCTTCTTAGAAGAG
Organism: Sphingobacterium yanglingense; assembly: GCA_040395455.1. Taxonomy (GTDB): domain Bacteria; phylum Bacteroidota; class Bacteroidia; order Sphingobacteriales; family Sphingobacteriaceae; genus Sphingobacterium; species Sphingobacterium yanglingense_A. The sequence continues at coordinate 5,446 of JBEBQJ010000240.1, forward strand.
CCACCTTCTAAGACTTCCGCACTTGTGGTAAAAACCACCGCGCAGCTGAATGCATTGCTGGATAATCACTCTACTTTTTACCGAGAGGAAAATCGCGCCCAGACCTTTGGTACGGACGACTGGGGACTGACTATCGACCTCTATAATGGTGGCCCCGCAATTCTCTCAAATATTGCTAGCATACAATTTGCAACCTGGGATACCCAATTTCTCCTTAACGATCAACGCGATAACCTGTGGACGGAGGAATATAAAAAAATATTCACCGCAAATATGGTGCTCAACAATCTGGGCAATGTCAGTGGAACCGAACAGGATAAGGCGATTATTAAAGCCGATGCTCATTTCGCCCGTGCCTATAGCTATTGGATATTGGCCAACACCTATTGCCTACCCTACACGGAAGCAAATAAAAATGAATTAGGTCTTCCCATAAAGACCAGTACCAGTTTCGAAGAGCCCATAGAAAGACAATCCTTGGAAAAAGTGTATCAGCTCATCGAATCTGACTTATTGGAAGCGTTGAAGACGCCTGTTTCTTTAACCCAATCCGGGAGAGCTAGACACTGGCGGGCCAGTAAAGAAGGCGTGAATGCTTTCGCCGCTCGGTATTATCTGCCCAAAAACGAATATGAAAAAACC
>JBEBQJ010000241.1:0-6052 GCA_040395455.1 Sphingobacterium yanglingense
CAAACCTAGTAAGTAAATACCCCGACTATCAAAGCTATACATTCAACTGTATTGGTTCTGTAGGTTATAATTTCAGAAATGTATTAGAAGAAAAAGCGACACAATATGGAATGAAAGTAGGAAAGATATTGCGTTCGCCAATAGACGACTTAGTCAAGTTTCATATCGATAGATCATTAGGCAACTAATACCAAATCTATCCTATTAACAAAAAAGAGGAACAGTCTCAACTGTTCCTCTTTTTTTATAACACCATTGTTTCTCCCACATTCGGAAGATGCAACGATATACCTTCAACGGAAAAGATTCTATTGGCCTCTTCCTTATCTATAGTAATCGGAGGAAAAGTATCGTAATGAATTCCAATAACCCGCTTACAATTGATAAACTTAGAAGCTTTGACCGCATCATACATATCCATTGTATAATGACCTCCTATAGGTAGAAAAGCCCAATCCAAATCAAGGTCTTCCAGCAATTTCATTTCTAAAGTCAATGCAGTATCTCCAGCAAAATAAATCTTCTTATCTCCTACAAAGAAAACAAAACCACAAGGGACTCCCCCATACTCGCCATCAGGCGTAGAGTTTGTATGCAATGCGTAGACCATCTTAACCTTACCAAAAGGAAGATTCAACGTGCCACCAAAGTTAAATTCAATAACCTTTTCCTCAGGCACACCTTGCTTTCTCACCCAGGCAGCAGTCTCCACTATTGCTGCCACAGTAGCTCCACTGTTCTTTTGAACAGTAGCCATATCAGCCACATGATCTTGATGTCCATGACTAAGAAATATATAGGAAGGATTTAGAGACTGTACATCTACTCCTTTGGCCAAAGGATTGAAAGATACAAAAGGATCCAACAACACTTTCGTACCGTTAAAATCAAACTCGACACAAGACTGTCCTAAAAAACGAGCACTTACGATATTCTCAACCATACAAAATTCTTTTACTACTTATTAAAAAGATTGCCTAAGCCTCCCAATCCGCCAAACATATCTTGAGTAGCGGCCTGCATCTCGGTTTGACTTACATTTTCAGCTTGAGCCAGTACTTTATTAAGCGCCACCATCAAAAGGTCCTCAATCTGCTCCTTGTCGCCTTCTTCAAACAATTGATCACTGATAACAATCTCTTTTATCTCCTTATTCGCTGTTGCCACCACACGGATTTTTCCTCCTTCAGCCTCTGCAGATACTGAAATATTATCTAATCTAGACTTAATCTCCTGCGCCTTCTGTTGCGCTTGGAATAACTTATCAAACATAGTATTTTGTTTATTTTAAATTGCTATAGAACATACATTATGAAAGCACTAAAAAGTATGATGCATGTATTTTCCCGACCAAAATACGAAATCAAGATTGTAGCTCAAAATAACCAACATAATTAGGTTTATATACTACCCCTTCTTAAATTTGCAGTATGACAAAATACAAGGAGATAATAGCTACGCTTAAAAAAAAAGACGATGTATTGGCCGAACATTGGGAAGAGGAAATTGACACAATCATCCATAAATTAAAATTTCTAACTTCTGATGCTCTCCCCTCTGTCTGTATATTAGACCAGAACAATGATTTCCAAGCTATCTATTCAGAAGAGCTTCAGGAAAAAGTAAAGATTGCTGGTGGTACCTTATCCAACAACCTCCATGCAGATACTGCAATTTTCATCATACTACAACGTGATGAGAGTTTATATAGCGAGATTCCAACCTTTATCAACCTACATTCAGGTAGTAAAGCAGTTACAAACAACAATATATACATCGTACAAACAAATCAATTTGACGATAGTGAAGAGAACTATCTACAAGATGTAGAAATATTAGCAGAAATTATCCAGCCCAAATATTTTATCTTTGGACGAAACGGCTCAGACTGGATTAAGTTCGACCTCAACTAAAATCAAAAAATAAGGGCATCCAAAATGAAGATGCCCTTGTTTTTTTAATCAAACACTCTTTAATTAGAGAACTTCTTTCTCAGAAGAATATAAAACTTCTCTACAGTCTGTGGTTTATCCGCCCAACCATTTTTTAAAGCGTAGTTAGTCTGCAAAAATGCATCAGCCTCAGCAAAATCACTTAACCTGTTCAATAGTTCCAGCGCTTCACTATAAGCTAGACTATAACCATTGAACAAATCTTTAATAAACAACAGCTTATCATTCAAGCTCACCGCAGACTTCAAATCAGTCACACGCTCTTGCCCATTTGACGTTTGAAACTGCTGCGTCATATTTACACCTGCAAGGCGTTGTTGCTGAATCAACTCATTTATCGTCAATGGTCTTGCCGACTCTTCCTGTATTACCGTCTCCACTTTAACCTCGACCTGCTCCTGCTCCACAACCAACACTTTCTTTTCTTCAATAATTTCACGCACCACAGATCCCTCTTCCTTCTTTATAGGAGCTACAGGCTCTTCGAATCGTTGTTCCGCTTCGAATGAAGTTTTAGTTTCCGCTGCCGGAGCCTGATCTACAAAACTGGCTGGTGCTTCCTCCCGTACCGGTACCACTGGAGCTGCAGAAATTTCTTCAAATATAGTTTGTGCATCTGTTTCTTCTATGATCTCAGACTCAGGTGTAAATATAGGAGCTGTGGTTTCCAATACTACATCCTTCACAATTTCTATCTCTTCAAACTCGACAAAGTAACCCAATGCTTTAATATGATTTGACAAATAATCAATATCCCCCTCTAAAAGAGTCAGTTCTACCGCATCGAGATCCTCATTAGACTTTAACAATTCATATTTAGAGTTAATATCAGAAAGAAGGTAATCTATCTTCGCAAACAATTGATCTTTAGACTTAGCCATGGGTATCGTTTTTTTTAAATAATGAACACTAGTATCCTACATCTTATATCTACCAAAAATAAGATATAATTTCGATATTCGTGCTGTTGTAAGTACGGATTTGTGATATATTAACAGTTCCCAAAGCACTATTAATAAAATATATTATGTTATTTTCCGAACAATTTTTCAGTAGAAGAGATGGACACACAGGTAGCATCGAAGTAATTTGTGGATCCATGTTTTCAGGGAAGACCGAAGAATTAATCCGTAGAATGAAGCGGGCTCAGTTTGCTAAGCTTCCTGTTGAAATATTCAAACCGTCAATTGATATACGATATGCAGAAAAAGAAGTCGTATCACATGATAGCAATAGCATTCCATCGACACCTGTCAATCATTCTTCCGCTATTTTATTACTAAGCAGCGACACCAAAGTAGTAGGGATAGATGAAGCACAGTTTTTCGATGACGAACTGCCTAATGTCTGTGCACAGCTCGCAAACAAAGGTGTTCGTGTTATCGTAGCAGGACTCGACATGGATTTCCAAGGTAAACCATTTGGGCCTATCCCCGCACTGCTTGCCATTGCTGAACACATCACAAAGGTACATGCTGTATGCGTACGATGTGGGGCACCAGCCAACTACTCCCATCGAATCACAGCAAATGAAAACATTGTATTATTAGGCGAAAAAGAAAGCTATGAACCGTTATGTAGATACTGCTACTATACGACCAACGATATTTAACACAAACTTAATTTAAAGTAACCTTAAATATGAAACAGGCACCTTACTTTTGTAGTGTACTTCATAAAGATGAGTTTCATCAAAATTTAGGTTAAAAATTGGTTAGTTAAAAACACTCTTGCCCATCAAGAGTGTTTTTTTTATAACTGTCCAGTCAACACCATATCCATCGGACTCACTTGCGACCGATAGCGATGGATCAACTTACCATTTTCATCGACCAAAAACTTCTCAAAGTTCCATTTAATAGCTCCTGTAAAGTCAGGATTAGGCTGTTCGATCAAAAACTTAAAGAGTGGGGCGATTTTATCTCCCTTGACTTCAACCTTCTCTGCCATAAGAAAACTTACCCCATAGTTTTCTTGACAAAACTCTTTAATCTCCTCATTAGCACCCGGCTCTTGATTACCAAAATTATTCGCAGGAAATCCTATGATGACCAAATTGTCCCCATATAGTTTATGCAACTCCTGCAAATCTTTGTATTGTTTGGTAAAACCACATTTTGATGCCGTATTCACTATCAACATTTTTTTACCTTTAAACTCCGAAAGCTCAATTCTCTTTCCATCTATAGACGTGAAAGAAAAATCATACACACTAGTTGGTGGTACAATCAGATTAAGCACCATAATCAATGCGACTGTAAACATAATTAACGTTTTTTGTTTTAAATTACTTAAAAATCAACACTACTTGACTCACGCTGTATGATAAAATGAAATATCTCTTCTATCGGCGAGCGCAATATTTTTCCCACTTCTACTCCATGTAGATTGCACACTGCTTGCAGATGCATATCAAATACATAGGCGATACTGCCCACAAAATTGCACTTATATTCCCAAAAATTGGGATACGTCATGATATTTGTACGTACAAACTCGTCAAACCCATCTGTCAAAAGCTTATCCACGTAAGGATGCGCTCTGTGTTCTGACATAAAGGGCATAAACGATGCCAGATAAGAATTGGGCCTATCTCGCTGATAGACATTCTTGATTACAATGTCTTTAGTGATATGATACTTAGCTTCAAAGAGTTTTGCCAAATCCCTAGGCATAGTACCATAGAGATAACTCGTAATCAACCTTTTACCAAACCATGCCCCTGACCCCTCGTCGCCTAATACATATCCGTTACCATGTAGACTAGCCCGTAGGTTCTCCCCTTCGTAATAACTTATATCAGAACCTGTACCTAATGTTGCCACCAATCCCTTTGTCGCCCCACAGGTAGCATAGGCTGCTCCCAACAGATCAGACTCAACAGCAATAAAAGCCTTCGGAAACAATACCGTTAGCGCATTAGAAACGATTTCCCTTCGATCTGGAGTAATACATCCCGCACCAAAAAAATAGACTTCCCTTATCTCATCGATGTAAGGGATAATTTCTGGAACATCTTTCAGCACCTTTTCGATTTCCTTTTCATTAACGAAAAAAGGATTTAAACCTTGAGTCTTAAAAAACAAAGGCTTACTATCCGGCACATTCAACATCCAATCCGAGCTAGACGATCCACTATCCGCAACTAAAATCATTATTTCTTACTTTACAAACAACATTATTTTTGTATGTCAAACTTAGATAAAATGCTTTGCATTCACCAGTATCCGAACGAAAATTTACTATTGCAACCTACTTTTTATATATCAGATATAATTTTGAACTCCATCCCATTACCCCTACCTTTGAGTCAGGTTGTCCAAACAAACACGCCGTAAATATATTAATGAAAAACATCTATTTACAAATAGCGCCTAGTCAGTCCACTAATAATACGGTGGAACAACAAAACATCAATCGACGCTACAAGAAACAATTAGGACAAGTAATGACCACTAGTAAAGAACAACTTTTATCTATATGAATCCCTCTATTCATTTTACACTCTCATTCAGCGAACCACAAGCACATTATGTAGAAGTGCAAATGCAGATTAAATCCTTCACTTCTTCAGATTTCCTAGAATTAAAAATGCCAGTATGGGCGCCAGGCTCATACCTAATCCGCGAGTATCCCAAAAACGTAGAACGTTTTTCAGCTTCATCGGTAGAGGGTAAAGAGCTTAAAACCTCCAAAACAAGCAAAAATACCTGGAGAGTAAATCATGATGGGAAAGATGTTATTATCAAATATGGCGTTTATGCTTTTGAGAATTCAGTACGTACCAGTCATATCGACCACTCTCATGCCTTTCTTAGTCCGGTAGGTATTTTTATGTTCGTCAACGAGCATCTGCACCTTCCATGTGACATCTCTGTTCATATGCCCTCGCATTGGAATAAAATATCAACAGGTTTGGAACCAGGCAAAGACTTACACACCTATCACGCTGAAAACTTCGATATCCTTTATGATAGTCCCTTAGAAATAGGGAATCAGGATATCTGGTCGTTTGAAGTAGACGGTGTACCGCATGAATTTGCAATGGTAGGGATAGCTGATTATGACCGTGAACAAATCACAAAAGATGTATCAAAAAT
>JBEBQJ010000242.1:0-6000 GCA_040395455.1 Sphingobacterium yanglingense
TCCAGTAGTTGAACCAGTTGAAACGACGTACTTTATATGGACAGTTGTTCGCACAGTAACGTGTACCGAAACAACGGTTGTAAGCCATATGGTTAAGACCTTCTGAAGAGTGTACTGTTGCCAATACCGGACATACCGTTTCACATGGAGCGTGCTCACAGTGCTGACACAACATAGGCTGATGAACAACCGTTACGTTTTCAAAGTCATCGATATGTGCAATTTCTTTTTCTTTAGTGTATTTAGTACCGTTATCTTCGATTGTGTAGTAACGGTCGATACGTAACCAGTGCATCTCACGACGACGACGAACCTCATCACGTCCTACAACAGGAATGTTATTCTCCACATTACACGCTACGATACACGAACCACAACCTGTACAAGCGTTCAAGTCGATAGCCATAACCCATTTGTGGCCTGGTTGCTCAAACTTGTTCCACAAATCGTATGTTTTGTGCGTATCAGAGAAACGTCCAGACTCCGAATTAGGGTCTTTCAAATACTTCGCGAAAGTAGTCTCACGAATAATATTACGTCCCTCGATAGTATGGTGTGTCTGTGTTTGCGCCAATTCGTAAGTACCAGAAGCTTTAGTTACTGTAGCTTTTGCAGCTAACTGTACTGTACCATTCACCAATGTAGCGAAAGGATAAGCGTTGTGACCTACATTATTACCAGCTTTACCAACATGTGTACGACCGTATCCTAAAGCGACAGACACCGTACCCATTGCTTGTCCTGGTTGCAATACCACAGGAAGTTCAAGGCTGTAACCGTTAGCTTCAACTTTTACTTTACCATTCTCTCCCAAACCTAATTGCTCTGCAAATTTAGGGTTAAGGGCTGCATAGTTGTCCCAAGTAACTTTAGAAACCGGATCAGGCAATTCCTGCAAATAAGCATTGTTTGCATAACGACCATCACGCATCACTGTAGACTCGTACAATTTCAACTCAACCTCACCAGCAACTTTCTTAGCATCGGCAACGATTGCAGCGGATACTGCATTCACGTCTACATTTGCAGAGTAAGCTGACCCTTGGTTTGTTCCTTTATAGATATATCCAACTTGTAATACATCTTTCCATGACTTACCTGTTCCTGCTAAAATAGTAGCATCCCAAGTTTGTTTCACGAAATCGTAGATACTTGTTGTCTCGCCAGCCCAAACCAACAAACTTTGTTCAGCTTGTCTTGTATTGAATACTGGGTTGATAGTCGGTTGTACAACAGTATATAAACCTTCTTTTGAAGATGCATCACCCCATGATTCCAAATAAGTAGGAACCGGTGCGATAGCATTCAATGTAGAAGCTGTCTCCTCTGCACGATCAGCAAATGACAATGTAAAGTCTATTTTCGCAATAGCGGCTTTAACATCTTCTGCTTTAAAGTAATCGTAAACTGGGTTGCTGTTTAAGAAGAATGCAACGCCAACCTGTCCAGCTTTTGCTGCTGTCAAGAACTGTTGGAATGCGGCATCCGAACCTTGGTGCTGCTTCGAGTAATTATCTAGATCGATAATAGTACCGTAAGCGCCCAATTGCGTATTGATTGCATTCACTAACGACTGAACATTCACGTCGTTCGCCCCTGCAACAACAATAGATTTACCTTTTGCAGCAACCAATTCTTTCGCGGCCAACTTGATAGCCGTTTGTGCTTTCGCATTGGTAGTACCACCAGCAACAGACTGTCCTGTGATTTCATTGTATAATGAGATCAATACAGCACCTTCTTCCGAAGGCTTGATAGCGATACGAACGTCAGCATTTGAACCTGTCATCGAAAGACCAGATTCGAATTGGATATGACGTGACATCTTACCGTTTTTCAACGATTTGTAGTCACGGTTTTTGATATAATCTTGTGTATGCTCTTCACCTGCTAACCAAGACCCTAAGAAATCAGCTGCAACTGAAACAACAATCTGTGCATTACCGAAATTGTAACTAGGAATTACAGCTTTGCCAAAATTGTTTTTGTTTGCTTCAACAATACCGCTATACGATATTGCATCTACTTGAATATGATTAGCAGTAGGGTATTTTGCAGACAATTTAGCGATAGACGCCAATGTCGAAGGTGAATTCACCGTATTAGAGACAATTGTAATCTGCTTACCTGCTGCCGCTGCTTTTGTTAACGCTGCGATTACCGTAGCATCTAACTTAGACCATTCTACATCTTTACCACCAATCTGTGGGTTCTGCAATTTGGACATATCGTACAAATCAAGAACAGAAGCCACTGTATTAGCGTCAGTACCTTGATTCAAACCAACACCATTTGGATTTGCCTCTACAGAAATAGGACGTCCCTCACGTGTTCTAACCAAAATACTCTGTCCATTAAAAGACGAAGCATAATAGTTTGGAATACCTGGAGTAATCTCCTCTGGCTTGATTACATAAGGAACAGCCTTGTGAACCGGTGTACGGTTACATGCTGCCAATGTAACAGCGCCCAAACCAAACCCTAAAGCTTTCAAGAAATCACGACGTGGAGTTCTTGTACTTAAACCTGCTTCATTTAATACATCTTCTACAGGAATAGGCTCAGCAAACTCCCCTTTGTTGTTTTCAACAAAAGCAGGCGTTTGATTCAATTCTTCTAAACCCTTCCAATATTTTTTATTGCTATCCATTTAAGCTGTATATAAGATTGCGTTTTTCGATTTAATTATTAATAGTGACACTTACCACACTCAAGACCACCAATCATTGCTGCAGTCATCTTCTCACCCTTCTTCAATTTCTCATGTGCCTCGATCAACTGATCGTAGTATTTATTATCGGCATTCACCTCTGTCGTTTTGTGACAGTCCACACACCATTTCATTGTCAATGGCGAATACTGATACACTTCTTCCATCGTCTCGATAGGACCGTGACATGTCTGACATTCAATACCAGCAACAGAAACGTGTTGCGAGTGATTGAAGTAAGCAAAATCCGGTAGGTTATGAATTCTAACCCACTCGATAGGACGCGGATTATCACCATATGTACGTGTATCTGGGTTCCAGTCAACAGCACGGTACAATTTCAAGATCTCTGGTGAAGTTTCACCATTATAGTGATCAGACGCAGTAATCGTATTGTGACAGTTCATACACACATTCGCAGATGGAATAGACGCATTCTTAGATTTAAATGCACCACCGTGACAGTACTGACATTCAATCTGATTAACACCAGCGTGTATTTGGTGAGAGAATTTGATTGGTTGCACCGGCTTATAACCTTGGTGTACACCAACATTCCACATCGTCTGCCATCCTAAAACAGCCAACAGACCAACAACCATCAATGCAGCAAAACCGACAAGCTTCTTGTTTTTCAAGAACTTCTGAGCAAACTTAACTTTACCCGTCTCCTCTACCGATTCATTACGTGCACGAGCAGCTTCTACCGCTACCTGATTATTAGCAATAACCTTTTCTAATGTTTTAGTAACACGACTCAAGATTACGATTACACCTATCGCCAACAAGAAGATAGCTGCCATACCAATAATCATAAAATTATTAGCATCATCAGTCGCAGCAGTACCGCCTGTCGCACCACCTTCAGCAGGCCCTGCAGCCAAACGCGCCTCTTCTTCTTTTACGAAAGCAATGATACCTTTGATCTGATCGTCTGAAAACTGTGTAAAAGCAGGCATCGCCACTTTATTGTACTCTTCAAAAATCTGCTTAGCCATTGGATCTCCTGAAGCAATCATTGCTCCCGAGTTTTTAATCCACTTAACTAACCACTCTTCATCATGACGTTCGGACATACCAGACAAAGCTGGACCAGTAAATTTCTTGTCAATCTTGTGACACGAACTACAGTTTGCCTTAAATAACGCAGCCCCTTCTTTTGCATCCTGCGCGTTTGATGTCGTTGTAACGGCAAATAACAATACCAAACTGATCGATATTGACTTCGCAAGTCTTCCCAATACGGATGAGATATTTCTCATATTTAGCACTTTATACTATTTATTTATGAATATAAAAATTACTTTACTCTATTGCTGGAGTACACAGTCCTACCAAACAATGCACAAAAGTATGACTTTATAAACAATCCCTGACAATTTAATGACGCAAATTATCAATTTAAAACCATTCTAAATAGATTCGATTGCTTTAATAAAAGTATGCTCACGCTATTTAAAACAAACTTATGTGCATTCGCGTTTTTCGTTTGAGTCACCTATTTCAAAAAAAGTGATAAGACGAACGATTTTGAATGTGGAAAATCATTTACTGGTTAAAAGTAAACCTGTATATTAGTATTTGTGCCCAAAATCGCGTGCAACCCAAGGCCATTTATTTTCTATTTTTTCAACAAGTATGACAGCAAGGTATTTGCAAACGGGAGCCTGCAACTAAAGAGATGGTAAACAAAACAACCAATGGATACACGAGGAAGAATCCGTAAAAGAATAAATTAGCGAACAATGACCTCACAAGGTACGACCACCTGTACCAATCCCTTACTTTTACCATTGATTTCATCAATTAATATGTGAACCACCTGTCGTGCGATTTCTTGAAGATTCTGTGAGATTGCGCTCACAGCAGGATCTACTAACGAGAAAAGTGCGTTCTCATCAAAAGAAACCAGCTTCTCGAGAGACAGATTATAACGCTTGATAGCCTTTAACCCTGAGATGGCCAAATAATTGGTAGCGAACAACACACCATCCAAGCGATTCTCTTGTATAAAATCTCTGATTTGCAAAATGGTCTCGTCCTCAGGCTGAGCACGGACGATCTGCGTTATCAAGACCTCTTTGCCCAATGACTCTACAGCCTCCCTATAACCATCCATCCGCCCTTGCATCTGTAATTGACGAGAGTCGATAGTAACCAACCCTACTCGCGTAGATTTCTTTTCATTCAACAGTAAACAGGTACCAGTGTATGCCCCCCTATGGTTTTCAGAGATTACAAAATTAGTTTCCAAATCTTCGAGATGACGATCAAACAACACCACAGGCACGTTGTTTTTCAGCAGCTTCTGAATCACTTCCGTTAAACCTTCGGTAGGAGCAATGATAAAACCATCAATCTGTCTATCATAAAAAAGCTCTATTAGCTCTTTCGCCCGGTTCACATCGTTATTCATACTACAATAGACGATATGATATCCAAAATCATAAGCAAACTTCTCAATCTGATCCGCAATGTTCGCAAAGAAAGAATTCGAAATATCTTCGACCAATAAGCCTAATGTCTTAGATTTTCCCGTCCGCAAACTCTTTGCCAGTTGATTAGGCTTATACCCTACTTTGTCAACATAATCCAGCACCTTTTTCGTCATCGCCTCGCTTATACGCTTTTCCTTGGCCTTATCATTTAATATAAAAGACACTGTAGTAACAGAAATACCTAAATTATTTGCTATATCAGAAATAGAAAGTCGCTTCTTCATCCGCCTAAACTACTAAAATATTACAAAATTTTAGCACGGAAATACCCGAATATTTGCTAAAAGGTTTTATCTTCACGGAACAATAACAATATCAGACACTAAGCTTATGATAACCAAATCCACTAAAGCTTACTTTTCCACAGCCTTTATACTATTAGGTCTTGGAACCAGTAATGCGCAACAAGTAGATTACACACAATATGTAGACCCCCACATCGGCTCTGCGGAACATGGACATGTTTTTGTAGGCGCCAATGTACCTTCCGGTGCTGTGCAACTCGGGCCAAGCCAGATTGCCCAAACCTGGGACAAATTCAATGGCTGGGACTGGTGCAGTGGTTACAATTACAAGAGCGAAGATATTTTAGGCTTCACCCATACACACCTCAGCGGCACAGGAATCGGTGACCTCAATGACCTTTTGATATTACCGGCCACGGGCAAACACCACCTATCCCCTGCCCCCTTTGGAAAGATGGATCAAGGCTATGGCTCTACAATCAGCAAAGCCAATGAAACAGTGCGCCCAGGTTACTATAAAGTATTACTGGAAGATTACGGCATACTC
>JBEBQJ010000243.1:0-5986 GCA_040395455.1 Sphingobacterium yanglingense
TTTGCCTGTTCTCTGCCTATCCGTTGCCTGTTCTTTGCCTATTGTTTGCCTATCCTTTGCCTCGGAGGCAATAAAATAACGAGCAAAAGACGATAAATAAGTAGACAAAGTTCCTACTTGGTATCTCCCAAGACCTGACCTGCTCCCACTTTTACTCGATGAACGCACGGTGACGCCTCGATGGTTACACGATTGTGACCGAGTATCCATCGAAGAACGACCGAGAAACCACCGAGGAATGATAGACTTTTGGTTGAACCAAGGTAGAACCTGGGCAGAACTAAGTTGGTACACAGTCGGTGCCAAGTCGGGAGCTTCATAACCGCCCTGCTCCTGATCAGATCCGTGCCTGCTCCGTACCAGCTTCGGAGTTTCATTACCTTCGGAACACCTTTTTATCACCTTTTCATCGACGATTCTCGATTCGGAGGTGTTAAATCTGTGTTGAATACGTGATGAATCTGTGATGTACGGCCGAAGCAAAGGCGAAGCCAGTCCGAACGTAGTACGAAGGCTTTCAACACCTTCGCCTTCTCTAGCGTCACTGCGAGACCGCCCAAGCGGTCGAAGCAGTCTATTGTTATTTTTGTCTATTGGGTCTTGATAACTTGTTAATTTGATAACATGATCATCCGCCAGTGGTCGGACACAGCCCTGTCCATCAGGCAGTTCTCTTCCACCCCTAAAAAAATGTTTCATTCTTTAAGTTCATTAGTGTGACCTAATCCCCCCACTCCGTCATTTCGACCGAAGTGGAGAAATCTCAATAACCAACCGTACCTAATCCTTGACTAGGTCACACGGTTTAATAAAATAGTTAACTGAATATCAGGGATGTGCTTGAGGTTAATTTAAGTCTTTATAATCGGTTTATGATGCACATCACAAGAATAGAATAGTCATGCTAAATGACTAAGATTACCCGAACTATTCCGGTGCTCTAATAATGTTTTTTGTTCTTTGTTTTCTCATAACATTGTTTATAGTTATGAGCCTCTGGAAGAAAGGACTATAGCGGGCTCCTATCAACCGCACCACAGGGTTCCGACGCCCTCCAAAAACGGTTTACGATAGGGCCCATGACGCTATAGCTGTACAAAAGTACACAAAAGTCGTCATAGGCACTCTTCTACCGTCTCGTTTTGGAACAAATTGTCGGAATTTGTGATCGAGACTCTTTTAGTCAAATGCCGTGACAAACGCAATTACGTTAACCACAAAACAAATATAAACAAACAATTACAACAATACAAATTATTTAATCTTGCTTTTATAAAAACATTTCAAAGCAATTTGGAGTGTGAGAAAACCAATACTAGTAAATTCAATTGTTCTATATATTATTAACCGAATAAAGACTATTCGAACAGACTTAGATATTTCTCAGGAAGATGTTCATGAAATTTTAGAATTGAGTGAAGATGGAAATATTCTAGGTGTAATAGAAAGTAATTACAAGCCTAATAAATATAATGACAAACATCTCAACAAACTTGCAATTGCCTTTACGGAAAAGTCATTCGAGCTGGGCCATAATATATCTTATACCGTTGCTGACTTCTACCCTCCTGCTGATTTTGAGGAGAAGATGGTGGAAAAGATTGTTGTTAAAATAGAACCTACAGAACTCGGACAGACTGGAGTTCTTCATCTATTAGTAGTGGAAGAAAATGATTCATTCTTTGATGATTGGCGTACTTCGAGAGAAATAGCTGAACATTGCGGGGCAAAGGCGAATAAACCTTGGAGTTCCAGTGATTTTACATCGGTGATCGAATCTGCTGTGCGCAAAGGAATCCTTATCAGGAAGAGTGAGCAAAAGGCATTATACAAAAGACCTTAACCAAAGATTTAAAGTACGTTACTTTTACCGAACTAAGCTGAGATGAAAGACGAGCTTCAAAAATATGTCACACAGTATCTTGGAAGAGAACTCCGGGAGGTAACAAACTCATATCGGACCACGGTGCTCAATGAATTGGACAATTTTGAAAAAGCTATCGTTTACAAATACACCGAAGATGGTTACGAAGCGGTGAATGAAAATCTTAGAAATGACAAACGGATACCTGAATTAGGAGTTCACCTCATTAACGTCATGAAGAAGCTTTCCGACTACAGACTACTATGCTATCGAGCGGTAAAGCTAAACAAATCGGAAATCCAAAAATACCAAGATGCATTAGCCAATGAAACGGTAATAACAGAAAAAAGTTTTCTATCATGCAGTAAATCAAAGGCAATCGCACTAGCCTTCTGTCAAAGTCCATTGTTTATCATTTTATCAAAGCATGGAAAAGATATCGAAAAAATTGCTAAATTTGGGATAGACAGTGGTCAGAATGAGAAGGAAATTCTCTTTAAACCCAATTCAAAATTTAGGGTCTTAGAGATAAAGCAAGAAAAAGATAGAGTCACGATAACATTAGAGGAGGTCTAGCATGGATTTGGTAAAAGATTATAAGGAAAATACAAACTTTAAAAGTGTCGAAGATATTTTTAAAAGTCTCTCTAATGTATTCATGTTCGGCTCCATTAAATCGGCTTACAAAAGCGAAAAGACCATTAAAAACAAGGAAGAGATTAACGAGCTTACGATACAATTCTTAGAAAATATACTGAACAAAGATCTTGCAAAAACCAAGCAAGAGAAGTTAACTATAATTTCCTTGTTGGATGAGATGAACTACAGAAACGAGGTATTGCAGCTTATGGAGAATGAGCAGGAAAAAGCTATTGATAAAGCAGCTAAGAGCATCGGGAAGAAGTTTGTGTCCTCTGTAGAAAAATAGTCGGTGTTACATAACGCGAACCAACTTCGTTAAACTATCTTGTATTACTTTTGGGATTATGCCCCGAAAAAATGGCCAATAAGAAATCTAAATACACTATTACGTTTCCTGCATTTTCGTTTGAGAAGGTACTGCTATTGGAACAGTTGAGAAAGAAGCTTGGCCTATCCGCATATGAGGTTTCGTTTCTATTGGGCAAGCATGATTTCTTTATTCGTGATGCTGAAAACCCACTCAAAACAACTTTAATAGATCCAGAGGATAGCTGTCACCTGATGAAGGTGTTCCGCCTACCCCTTGATCATATCACACCTCCAAATATGCCGGTGGATGACTATCAAATGATAGTGACTAAAGAAAAAGCGGAAAAGAAAAAAGATCGGTTTCAAATAGATATCCAAAATACTATAGCCGGTCTAAGTAAATCCGTGGTGTTGGCTGAAGAGGAAAAACATGTAGAATTGCCTACAACCCTAGAACTTTCGGATGAGCAGAAAGTGCGAGGTTTTATCCATGCGTTATACCTAAAAGGCTTTTTCAACAGCACCAAAACCGGCCTAGAAATATTTGATGAATGCCGTAGGGCGGAAAATTTTGGAGCAAACTTCCATCCTCGGAATATGATTCGAGCCCTCGATTACTATACCAATAAAAAGTCGGGCAAGCCTATACTGGACAACAGCCGTACCAACCTATTTTCGAGGCGATTGTTTTTCAAACCTGTTGATTTTTCAATTATAGCATCTTCTGCTCCAACTTCATCCTTAATGCTACACAAAGGTCTTGATACGTTCAGGAAAGCAGCTGAATGGGTATCTAAACTAGATTACAGGCGTAATATAGATAAGAAAAATATACTTTGCCTTTTTGAAGAACAATGTGGTACGTGCAGTACGAAGCACGCTTTATTGAAACGCCTATCGGATGAAAACAGTAATACCGAGCTGAAACTAATGCTTGGTATATTCACAATGAATGCCAAGAATACCCCTGCCATAAAGGAGCTCTTGAAAAAATACAAGCTTGAGCATATACCTGAAGCGCACAATTACCTCCGGGCTTACAACTACATCTTGGACTATACGGGCATCGGTATTAACGAAACCAAATTTGAGCTGGATATACTAGAAGAGTTTGAAATCCAACCGGATCAGATCACGGATTATAAGGTGGCTTACCATAGGGATTATCTCGATGCCTGGATTAAAGAAAATGAAATCCCCTACTCACTGGATGAATTGTGGAGGATACGGGAGGAATGCATCAAGGTGCTAACCCTGTCAAGACTAGAACTACAGACAGAAAGGCTATCACTTCGCCCGTTCAGAAAAGAAGATGGAGCTGCTATGTATGAGCTGAACGATGACCCTGAGGTCCTCCAGTATACAGGTGATACACAGTTTGCGGATGTGGCTGCTGCAGAGTCCTTTTTGGAGAACTACAGCCAATATGAAGAATACGGTGTAGGCCGCATGATTGTGATATTAAAAGCGACGGGTGAAATCTTAGGATGGTGCGGACTGAAATATCATCCGGAAGAGGATGAATATGACATCGGCTACCGCTTCTACAAAAGACACTGGGGCAAAGGCTACGCCACAGAAAGCGCTATCGCTGTAATGGAAGATGGGTTCGCTCGCCTAGGCATAAAGCAAATTGTAGGCAGAGCCCGCGTAGAGAATAGAGCCTCCATAGGAGTTTTTGATAAACTAAAGATGGAGTTTGTAGAAAATTTCGTCGAGGATGGAGATAATTGGGTGCTGTATCGACTTGGCAGGTAGTGTAAATAAAATGCAAAATTAGCGCATATTTATTGCCGAGACCATCGCCCCCTTCCCAATGTTGGTGCCACAATGCTTGTGGTACCTTGTTAATTATCTATGAAGATACAAAAAAGCACTACTCAAAGGAATAGTGCTTCATATAACCCTACTAATAAAAATCTTTCAATTTCCTCAACCGCTGAAAGCGCTATAAAAAATCATAAGGTACCTCATAGGATATCAATGGCTCTATGGGCAATAATTCTTTAGGAACAAGCGGCGAATGTACTTCAACTTCTATCCCCTTACGCCAAGCTAACTTTGCATATCCCAAGGCAGGTAATGAAATATACTGACTAAGTACCACATTATCATTTCGCTTTTTATGTATTTTAGGACTCACAAGTTTATCTAATATTTCCTCTATACGAGCTTTATCTGTAGCATGCAAAGCCTTATAAAACTCATAGTCGTCTTTCATTAAATCCCATACTTTTTTTGACCCCATGTGGGACGTCTTAGTCTCGATGATATTCAGATTCCTTTCTACACCCACATTATCATTTGACATAAAAAACTGTATAGTATTACACCATATCGCTGACTCACCTTCTAAAACCATCTCGTCCATGCTCAATTCAGCATTTTTTCCTTTCTGATAGCGGAGCTTAGCATAACGCTGGATCAATGGTTCATTATCACTCAACAACACATAACTTATATGATGTAAACCGTAATCTAACAAACGGGAATTGTAGTTAACAATAGAATATCCATCTAATAGACCACAAATATTAAAATGACTTTTACTAATCTTTATATCTTCATTGATAAAGAATGAGTTTATCGCATAGTCTACATTTGATTTCCAAAGTGTAGTAGAAGCCATGTTTGGAGTATACTCTCCGATAGCAATCTTTTCGAGCATTTTTCCCTCTAAATAAATGTCATTTTTCACAATATTCTCTATACTCTGACTCATACTATTAATTATAACCTCCTAATTTAAAAAAAACTTACCTCCCCTACTGGTGCTCCTTTGCAAGGAGTTCCTTCACTATTTACCGTCGCTAGTATCTCCCTAAAAATAAGCGGAAAGATGAAGTTACTAAAAAGCCACTAAAGCCTTTCTATCGGATAGCGATTTGATCTTGGTGGTATCGAAACAAACATAAACCCCGTTCCAGATTTATTCAGTAATGGGGTTCAATTATGCTATTGCCTGGAGCTTTACATCAGCCTCTTGTACATTTGGTCGATAGCTGTCGCGCCTTACTTTTCTCTTTCGTATATAAACAACTGATTACCGCTGTCCATGATATAAATCTTGTCTCCACTCACTTGAAGATTACGTAAACCTGCTTTTCGGTCTTTTACCTCATCAAACCAGTCGACCTCCAATGTATCAAAATCCATAACCCCAATATGGGT
>JBEBQJ010000244.1:0-5764 GCA_040395455.1 Sphingobacterium yanglingense
CCCTTACTCCTAAAGTCTATCCCCAGATTTAGCATTTTCGAAGTCTCCCACTTCAACAAAGGATTATAGAAATTATTGTAGCGTGCATAGGTAGTTCCAGTAAATGGTGAAGCCTGTCCAAAACCAATGGTACTCACGGCCACCATGGCCGGATCAACATTGCCACTGAACCCGTAAGTAGCCCTGATATTCAAGTAGGGTACAATGTCTGATTTATAAAAGCTCTCGTTGGATAGCTTCCAGGCAAATCCTGCTGACCAAAAAGGATTCCACTGGTCATTGGTCTTCAGTCCGAATAGATTGGACGCATCTCTACGTACACTTGCTGATAATGTATAGCGCTCATTATAGCTGTAAGCCGCATTGGCAAACTGCGAGACAAATCGTGTTGTCTTATCACCAAGAGACTGCATATTCTGGATATTGGATTTGCCACCTGTGATTACAGATGGATACCCTTGTGTATAATCCACATTACCGAAGGTCAGGTTACTGGGCTTATAACCGTAAAAGCGGTCATTGTAACTATTCTGCTGTCCATCGCGCATTTCACCTCCTGCGATAGCACTCACATGTCCCCTTCCCCATTTCTTATCATAACTCAACACCCCACGGATATTATTAGCGATTAAAGTAGCATTGCTCTTATCCAAGATTCCGCCTTTAGGCACGATGTACTTTACCTGTCCGTTCGCAAGTTGCGTGAATCTATTGACATAATCTCTAGCCTCATAACTTTGCTCATCTGCCAGCGTAGTACCCAGTCCCTGCTGACGCTCATACTGGTAATTGACAGAAGCCTTCAAGCCACTGAGGATTTCATACTGAAGCTCTACTGTACCCAATATATCGGATGTCGTACCACGCCTGGTTTTATACTCCCAATCCGTCAAAGGGTAATAACTCCAGTCTAACAACTGACCTTCGCCAAAGGTCTCCAAAAAGCTCTGTCTACTGCCTTTGGGTATCGCAAGCGCATTCCCATTATCGTCCGCGATACGCATATAAGGGAGGATATCTCCCAAGTCGCTATAACCACCTCTACCCGAACGGGTATTGGATTGGGTATAATACAGATTCGTGCCTAGCGACAACTTTGATGTGACTTGGTAGGTATTCTGAAACCGTAGATTCAATCGTTGATAAGTATCGCCTAGCGATTCTATATTACGGTCGTATCCGACGGCGGAGAGCCAAGAAAACTTAGAAGAACCTCCCGAAGCACTCAAAAAGTACTGTTGCCTGCTCGATGGCTTGTATACCAATTGGTCAAACTGATCCCGTGCATCGATACCGCGCCAGCTATCGATACGCGCAAGAGCCTCCTGTTTATCGACCTTTCCCTTATCTGCCAAATCCAATAAATCGATAACGGAACTCAGCACGGGCTTACTGGCCGAGTTGATTTTGCTTTTATAGAATCCTCTATTGTACAATTCCATTTCGACATCGATAAAATCGGAGCTACTCATCTGCGGTATATAATAGAGATCTGGCTTAGCACCTATAGTCAGATTCGTATTCAGACCCACTACAACTGGTCTATTATAACTTCCTTTTTTTGTCGTAATCACAATCACCCCATTAGCCGCTCTGGCTCCCCAGATACTGGACGCTGCGGCATCTTTGAGGACAGTTATATTTTCGATCATATTGGGATTGATATTATTGATATCACCATCGTACGGAAAATTGTCCAAAACGATCAATGGATCTTTAGGTCCATTGATCGTACTCAGTCCTCGTATCATCATCTGGGGTTTTCCCTGGCTACGCCCTACATCCATTACAATACTATTGGCTATAGCCGGAAGCCTCGAAAGGATATCCGTACCGACCTGTTGATTAAAACGTTCGTTACTTACCGTCGAGAACGAACCCGTAGCCCGTTCTTTGGGAAGCTGTTGGTATCCTGTCGATACCAGTACCTCATCAATCTGTGTCGAACTAGGCACCAATACAATACGCCAATCTAGACTAGCCCCTTTAAAAGCTTTCGACTGATTTTCGTAGCCCATATATTGAAATAACAATGTACCTTGATTTTCTTTCGTCTGAAGTTCAAAATTACCAGCGCCATCCGTCTGCACGAGGCTTTTGCGGTCTATCTCACTGACATTAACGCCCGACAATCCTTTTCCATTGCTATCGGTTACCATGCCTTTTATCGTTGTCTGCGCCTGTAGCTGCGCTCCCAGCGCCACTGTACTACAGAGTATCATTATATATCTGATCATAACTAATTATCTAAAAATGGTGCTGAATAATCCCTATCCAATAGATTGCGGAAAGTGACAGTCTGTAATATCCCCATCCTATTAATCCAATAATACGCCGGATAGGCAGAGGGATTGAAAAGGCTGTCCAAATACTCGCTTTCGATTATTGACGAAACCGATGTCAATCCAAGCCCAGTAACCCAGTCTCCGTTCAGAAACTTATGGATACCTTTATAGTCATTCTTGGTACGCATACCATTGACCATCACTACTGCCAACTCGTCTTTATAGCGGGATTTAAAATAATTGATTTCTGATTGATGAAAAAAACATTTGGAGCACCCCACCATCCAAAAATCAAGCACCATTAGTTTTCCTCTGTACCGTTCCAGCGTCGTACGCACCGTATCTCCATTCGTATAAAGCAAATGCTCTTGCGTCCAAAAGTCATCAGGTACCACATCCCCCACCTTTAAAGATACAATCCTATTAAGCCCTTCGGCATCCTGCCCGAAAGCAGGAGAAACCAAAAAGCCACTAAACAACACACAGAATATCATAAACACCACGTCACTGCGCCACATTTCGTCATTGCGAACGAAGTGAAGCAATCTACCTTTATTTTCCTTTATCAGGCAGACATACCCCTGCCCAAAGGGCAGTCCTCTCCCACTCCTTAAAAAATTCTTCATTTTTCGGTTCAATTATGCAACAGTAATACACCATTGCAGGTTCAAAAATCTAGTACGATTTCTGAATGGATTTCATTGGTTTTGCTTGGTTTATAATCGGTTTTCTACCATCCATTCTAGAAACAAGAAAATACCGACCTCCGCAGATATTGACCAACAATACCTGTGTGAAGCATTTTAGTTGATAGGCAATAAAATCTGTGCTATCTTTAAGCTACGAAACAATAAGATAAAACGATTCTTCGGGCCTATGCAGCTAGTCTGCATACTCGGAGGTCGGATTACAGAAAGGGGCTTTGACGTTTTTTTAACCGTCATTGCTCTCCCCTACGTCATTTCGACCGTAGTGGAGAAATCTAAAGAAATGGTTACAAAAACATACTAATCTTTAGGTCCTTCTCTGTAATATCGTCAGTGATTTCTACTCCGGCGATGCCGGTACGTTCTTAATATGTAAGCGTTGTGCATACCAGGATAACCGATAGGATATCGGCAGCCGCTTGTCTTTTGTGTTTTTAAGGTTCATTCTCATCGTTTATCTGGTTATATGATGAACGAGCGAAAATGCAAAAGGCAGGGTTATCTGTCTCATACTTCTTTTCAGGGACTAGCACCCCCAACATAGTAATCAACAGGGCCCTGCCTAAAGACTGCGTAAATATACACAATATCTTTAGACGTGGGTCGAACCTGTTGCCTCATGTTGCTAAAGTTTGCTAGTCTTTGAAAAGAGAGGCTCGTTCAACTCACGCTCCGCTTGCGCAGAGGTAGTTAACTATTTTATGACCAATCCTAGATTGGTTACACAAATATACAAACACAAGATTAAACAACCAAGCTTTGGTGGTTTATTTTTTTTATACATGGAAGAATTATTGAAATCAAATCCGATATATAGGATTGAATACGAATTAATTGAAAGAATAAAAGAACTTCGTATTGAAAAAGGATGGTCTCAAGAAAAGTTGAGTGAAGAAATGGGCTTATTTAAGACTTTTGTTTCAAATTGTGAGGCAATTAAAGAAGACCAAAAATATAACCTACGTCATATTGGTATACTTAAAAGGGTCTTTGGATTAAAAAGCCTAGACGATTTCTTCCCTAATGGTATCCCTGCGGATGAGCAAATCATTATCCGTTATAAAAAGCAACCTAAGAAAAAAGCGGACGGTACCGACTCCAAGCTATTCGAGACCGTAGTCGTAGCCATCATCCTGGCCGAAGAAGAGACTAAGGCCGCTAGTAATAAAAGGAAGAAGGGATAGGATAGAAAATGTCATCTTCATACTAGATTTAGAATTATGAAAGAATTTGTTCAAGAAATAAGGTTTCTACTTGATAATGCTAGAGAAAAAGTCTATGCTGCTACTTCTTACACAATGATTGAATGTTATTGGGAAATTGGAAGACGTATTGTAGAAAAAGAGCAACAAGGTCAAAATAGGGCTACTTATGGTAAGGAAATACTTCAAAAGCTATCGAATGGCCTAGGAGGTGGGTTCAGCACCCGGACTTTGCGAGATATCCGCAAATGCTACCTAACTTTTCCCAAGTGGGAAGATTTGGCACACGCGTGTGCCAAATTGGATTGGTCTCATATTAGGACCATTACAAGAGTAAATGATACTAAAGCTAGACACTATTATCTCAAAGAAACTGTTGAACAAAACTGGTCTGTAAGACAATTGGAACGTAATATCAATACCCTCTATTACCAGCGCTTGCTGTCTTCAAAAGATAAGCAACCAGTCATTGAGGAGATGATGGAGAACACGAAAGATATTCAGCTAGACAACCGTGATTTTATCCGTAATCCTACAGTACTTGAGTTCCTTAACATCCCCACCAACCGTGCTTACTCGGAAAAGCAACTCGAACAATCCTTAATCGACAATCTACAGCAATTCCTATTAGAACTGGGCAAAGGTTTTGCTTTTGTTGCGCGACAAAAGCATATTCGTACGGAAACAACTGACTTTTTCATTGACTTGGTATTCTATAATTTCATTTTAAAATGCTTCGTCGTGATTGAACTAAAAACAGACAAGATTACGCACCAGGATATCGGTCAATTGGATATGTATGTCCGTATGTTTGACGATATCGAAAGGAATGAAGGAGATAACCCTACTATTGGTTTACTACTCTGTACAGAAACAGACCGTACAATTGCTAAATACTCTGTGCTCAATGAAAGTAAGCAGCTGTTTGCCAGCAAATACCTTCCTTACCTTCCTTCGGAAGAAGAGCTTGTCGCCGAAATCGAACGAGAGAAAAACGTACTGCGTGAACAGGGAACAATATACGGTGCGGCGGAATAAACGGAACTAACAAAGGGTCAGACCTATCTGACCCCTCTTTTTATTGCTTCATCACTTTTAATTATCATAAACGCGCAACGTACGCCGTCGGAGAAATGCCTAAATGTCGCTTAAACATTCTGTTGAAACTAGAGACACTGGTAAAGCCGCATGCATATGCTATCTCTGAAATACTTTTCTCCTCCACATTGTTTGCCAATAATAAGCAGGCGACATCGATCCGAACCTGTGTGAGGTAGCTCACAAATGTAATTCCCATATGCTTTTTAAAATACCGACAGAATGCTTCTGGACTGTAGCAGGCTATTTCAGCAATTTGGGATAAAGTGATTTGCTCTATATAACGATCTTCTATATATTGACAGACCTTTTTGATTCTATCAGGTATATTTTTCATATCATATTTTAATCTGTTTAACATTGAAACTCTATATACCTATTCCTATAAAAAATTAAGGCAAATATTAGAGATATAAATATATATGTACTTATAGCTAATAGACTATCAAAAGAGCTCAATCAACTCTTGATT
>JBEBQJ010000245.1:0-5614 GCA_040395455.1 Sphingobacterium yanglingense
TGTGGGCTGCAATCCATATTAAATTTCCGTAAGGAAATTTACAAAATAAAATTTGTATAAGTGAAAAGCTTTAAAATAGCAGCATCAGTATGTTTATGAAAAAATAACTCACTTACCCTATGCTTTGACAGCAGCCTATGCAGCAGACAAAATTTCTTCAACCTCAATAATGTTGAATGCAACATTAAAGATAGAATAAATAATTATTGATTTACGGCTTGTGATCTTCTCAGGATTTGAATAATAGTCGAATAGGCAATTCCGCCTGCAGAGGAAAATAATACTGGATTAAAAAAACCTGACATAAACCACGCTACAAACATAATAAATGCTATCAATGAGGGGAAATAATATTTATGGATTATTCCATTTAAAATAGGGGAAATTAATATCAACAACAAAATAAATACGCCACAGAATCCTATTTGCATGGTAAGCGCTGGCACCTGCAATTCATATGAGTATTTCATATCATAACTGCGCAAATAATCCGGAATATAATAGCCAAGACCATTACCCAAGATTGGTCGTAAATTTATTTTGTCCTCTATCCTATCCAACTGAATAACACGTGTTAAATCAGATGAGGTTGTTGTCGATTCTGAGAACCTCGTCGAAAATGCACTTTGAACATATTCAGTAGAAGCCAACAGCAGTCCACATATGAACACAGCAATAACCAATATATATGATTTCTTGTCTCTAATGTTACTTAGAAAAGCGATAGATACAAAAAATGCACTCACGCCCCAGTAAAATCGAGACATTCCTAAAAAGATGGAAATAGTCAAGAATGCGATTTTAAGATACGGAAGTTTTTGATTTTTTCCTTTAAAAAAGGAGTCAATAAAATAAAATAAAATAAAAGGTATAGCACTATCTGAAGTGAACTGAATTCGACCTATAACACTATCCTCAACAGCATATGTCATTAAAGATGTTTCAAAAAAAGCTCCATAACTTTTAACAGCCTGTATTATTGGCACAGAGAACATGACCGAATAAGCAATAATAAATAATTTAATTATAGCTGAAATAACTAATGCGTTTGAGATATGATATAATGCTTTGTCACTCATTTCTGAATTATTAAAATATGAGTTAATTATTATACAAACAACAAAAAAGGTAATAATATCTCTCGCTTGAAAAAAAACAAGTTCAGTATTGTTATTCACAAAGAATGAATAAAAAATGAGAAGCAATATAAAAATCAACACCGGCAACATGTTTTTTATTATTGACGAAAACACATAGAATTTTTTTTCTATGCAAAATGACAATAAAAATAAAAAAACACTTAGTATTTTTATATTGATGCCCAAAAAAATACCAGTCGGTAATATTATGGATGAATATAAGAAAAATATTGAAATAACCTTTACCATAAAGTTCTCATACGGTTATATATTAAAAGATATCTGCCAACAGGATTAATATGACATCAATACATCAAATACAATATCAATCTCACCGCAAAGGAGTTTGCTGTCTATCATGTTACCCATGAGGGCATCACGTAAAATAATGCGTATGACACCCCCATCATTATGCGTACTTAAATCTATAGACAGCAGTTTTTTAGTAGAATTTAGCGTTATTGCTGCATGTCCAACCCAGCTTAATAATTCATTATCGCCGAGTTTTAAATTAATACCATCTCGATCAATCCAACTTAAAAGACTGCTGGAGCCAGTACCAAGAGAAACTTTATCATTCCCATTAACATAATTGCTGATATTTCTATCGTATTGTCCTCCAATAGAGTATCTCGGCGCATGCCCAGGTATATAACCGTCTAAAAACTGGAATGTATAACCATTTTGATAATTGAAACTAAACTTAACCTTAAGCCTTTTTTCTTTTAGTTGCCCAGATTTACATGTATTTTCAATTATTGGTGAGACGCTATAAAGAGTATTATCTAGAGTTCCTGTCATTATAACTCCAGGGTAAAATATATATTGGGCGGAAGTATCATTTTCATTCCGCTCAAATTGTCCTGACAATCGACCATCGTAAAAGGTCTTTCCTTTAGCTCCAACATAATGCTTGTTCCCTCCTGAAGTCGGCGCTAATGACCACCCATTAAAATGGACTATCCCACCTTCATTATATATAGAATAATACTTAGCCCATTCAAACCTCGCGCTATTTATATAAACATGAAGTTCTCCCATAAATTTATCTCTTTGACCGAGTTTGATATATAAATTATTATCATTATGATCAAGTAATAAAGACGAAGCATGTAAATCAGAAGAGTCTGCGGCAGAACCTTGAATAAAAATCCCGAACCCACAGTTAAAAATCTTAACTTGATGCATGGTAATAAACACTCCTGTAGCAAGATAATGATTATTAACATTATCAGCAATACAGGCATACCCGCTTCCCAGATAGTTCCAAATATAGGTATTATTCAAATGAACATCAAATGTACTATTTTTTATTAAAAGAGCATCTCCGCTAGTTTTTCCTGAATCATTTATATTAGTACCATCAACTAACATATTTATAAACTTTACATTACTTATAAAAGATTTATCATTATTCTTTGAGAAAAGTCGAAACAATGTTTTTTTGCACCAAAGGCCTTCAAAAGTATTTGTAACAACAGAATTACTTGGGTTCGTTAAATAAACAGTAGCGCCATAAAGAGATTTTGTTCTTCCACTGCCAATAAGAGACACCCCTGGCAACAGAGTTAACTCGTCACAATAATAAAAACCAGATGACACAGGAAATTTTACGGCCGCCATGCCTATAACATAAGCTGCATTAATAGCATTCTGGATAGCGATTGTATTGATACGTGAACTTTCTTCATTACTATCACCTTTAGCACCAAACCAAGTCACGTCGAATGAATCAATGAATCTTCTTTCCCAATGAAACTCACCTGTAAGACTTCTAGAACAGATAGTACCACCATTATCACGAGCTCCTCCTTTAACTGCAATAAACTCACCACCACCATTGCCATATCCCCGATGAAATGACTTTAATATAGCAATATCTTTTTCACTTTCTGGCATATGCATCTGTAATTCAGAATAAGACTCAACAATGATTACCGTGTGTTTATCACTATCCAATCCACTCTGTTGCGAAGCAGAAGACATATTAGGGTCTGGAGGATTATGTTTGGCTAATACCCCTCCTCCCATCAAAAGAAAAAGGTAAAGGGCGTGTAACAATACCCGGGGGGGGTGATCTCATAGTATAACCTCGTAAAAACCATGAAATGAAATAATGCTTTTAAATTATGATGTTATACTTCTGTTTTATTAGTGCCCTCACTAAATCTGGATTGTATTTTTTCTTACCATCCCCCTGATCCACCCAAACTGAATGCCCAGAACCTCCATCAGCATGAATGAAAAGCTTATCCTTTTCACTCTTATTTTTTGCTATATCAGAAAATTCATAATGCTCTCTATTTAGCAAGGCAAACCAATAAGCTGATATATCACCATGATTGTCATAAGAACCATACAAAACTTTGTGTTTTCTTTCGATATAATCTGCTGCGTCTTTGCTTAAAAGACAGCACCATTCATTTATTCGACATGGCCAGCGATGTCCATTCATTGTGGGTTCAATATCAGGCCATGCTGGCGAGGGTAATATTCCATTATCTACTTTGTAAGGTGTACACCCCGCAGAACTATATTCACAACGCCAACACTGGCCCAAATCGCCAACAATCCCTGGTTTTGACATTGACCTAACTTTATTAATCATTAAACCCAAAACATCTTGATAAAATTCAATATCATCATGAATGATAAAAACAAATTTTTTATCAGTTGAGTCTAAGCCCCACTGATACCGTGAATTGGACCTTAACAATTGAAAACCAGTACCTTTAATTTTTGCTCTAATACTATAAATAATTCTCTTTGTTTTACCTAAATAGCTAGGATACAAACCTTTAACTGGTGTAAACCACCATCCACCTCTCTGAGTGTTTTTCCTTGTCATTATTACCCACGGTTCAAGTGCTTTTTAAAAAATTTCAGATTTATAGAAATCCATAACTGAGTCATTGTCGCTATCATCATTTATCCAAATAGTATGAATATGTTGTTCACTATGTTTTTTCAGCGATAAAAGAGTATAAAAAAGCAACTCTGGTTTTTTAAATGACTGAATTATAACATCAACTTTCATATAACCTCTTATTCTTTGATTTAAACTTTCTAAATAACTTCAAAATTAACAATTCGATTTGTGATTTAATGGTTTTTTTTTCAGCTAAAGAAAGAGAATAAATCTTATTATTATATCCTTTATTAGCGATTTCTGGATGTTTTTTTAATATATGTTTATATGCATCCAGTAGCTTATTCTTATTAGTTATACTATCTGTTGATAGGCGTTGCTCAACTAATACTTTGTCACAATAACCAATTTTTATTTTCTTATATAGTAATGATAAGACAAAATCCCAGTCTTGCAGCCTCATTAACTCTTCATCAAATAAATTTAATTTTGCAATTTCTGCTCGTATAAGAATAGTTTGTGTACTTATTAAATTACCCGCTTTAAGTTGGTCATAGATATTATCACCATCAACTGTAGTTTGCGGTACTATAAACTCATTTGATATTTTAATTTCTCGGGGAACCAGATATCGTCACTATCATGAAATGCTATGAATTTTTCTGTTGCTAATAGAATGCCAGTATTTCTTGCACCATTCGCCCCCTTAGACATCTTATTTTTCACATATATAACATTAGGATCATTTATTTTTTTGATGATTTCCTCAGTATTATCCGTAGAAAAATCATCCACAACAATTATTTCTTTAGGTTGTAATGTTTGGTTTAAAACGCTTCTTATGGATTCTTCTATTGTATGCCCACGATTATAAGTTGGTATAACTACACTAATTCCGCCATTCTGTATATCTTTTTCATCATCTATATAAATTGACATTTTATGCCTCTAAACTATAAAGGACTATACTGAAAATTTTTTCTCAACATATTGCTATTATTATCAATCCTTTAACCGTACAAAAACGTAAATAAAGAAAAACATCAAATTTCTTAAAAAACCATTTTTTCTTATACCTCCAGTGAAAAAAAGTTTTGCCCTGGTCAAATATGTTTTATTAAAAGACGAAATGTAGCTCTCTAAAATTTTTCTTTCATTTGTCATTATGGAGCCATTATTAAATAAGAATAATTCAGCCTGCTCTTTGGTTTTTCTGACTGATTGCTTTGCTTTTCTAAAAATACTTATTACATTTTCAACACTTAACAATGCATTCAGTGTGAACTCTTTGGCTCCGACTTGATTATTATCATGTTGTCTATATAAAATCATTGGCTTATCTATGAAGTCAATTTGTCCATAGCAAGAAGCCAAAAGACCAATGTACCAATCATGCATTATTGCTTTAGTTAAATTATTTTTTTTTGCAATTTCGATTAATGATTTATTACAAGCCATCACACATCCTGTAACGGAGTTACTCACTAATAATTCCGCAAACGTTGGGTTTTTATTCAGCTTTTGATAAGAAAACATTGAACGATGAACAGGAGATAACACATTATCAGCAACACACAGGTCAGAATGAACTAAAATTGGTTTTTTA
>JBEBQJ010000246.1:0-5547 GCA_040395455.1 Sphingobacterium yanglingense
ATCGAGAGCCCGCAGCTTTACCGGCTCTCCATTTTCAATTCTCGCGGATTGGCCGTCATCCGCAATGCGGGGCGCAACCCCGAGAAGGTCGAACGCGCCCCTCGCCAGCCCAAGGCGGAGTACGACGCCAGCAAGAACATGCACCGCCCTATCACTATCGAAAAACTGGTTGGCCTGAATGAGCGCATCACGCGCAAAGGCGAGTATCGGAGCCGATAATATGACGACAGCCATTCACGGAAAGCCGCCACGGCTCGATTACATTCCCGTCGCGCAGATCTATACCGACCACAATTATCAGCGCGAGCTCGACGAGCGGCGGGTGCAAAAGCTGGTCAAGGGTTTTGCCTGGACGAAATTCGGCGCTATTTCTTTGATCGAAAACGGCCCGGATAAATTCGCTGTCGTCGATGGCCAGCACCGCCTTGAGGCCGCGCGTCGGCTCGGTTTCGTTAGCGTTCCGTCCTCCATCACGAATGCCGGCCAATTTAAAACCGAAGCCGAAATTTTCTTGGCGCTTAATCGGGATCGCAAGAACGTGACCCCGATCGAGCGATACTGGGCCGGGATCGCCGCCGAAGATCCTGAAACCGTTCGCGCGAAAAAGGTGCTGGACGCTTGCGGTTGCGAAGTTTCACCGGCCATTGGGGTTAAGAAGCCGAATTATACGAATGCAATCACTGCCTTGATGCGCTCTATTTCCTACTACGGCGAGAAGGCCACGCGCGAAGCAATAGAAATAATTCGCTCGGCTTGGCCCGATGACGTGAACGCGCTGCGCGGCGTCATCATTATGGGGCTGGCTGCAGTCATCAGCAACAATGCGGATTACAAGCGCGAACGCATGCAAAAGGTGCTCGCCGCGTCCAACATCGACACCATGATTACCGGCGCAGAAGCCATTCGCAAGCTTTCAAAAGGCTCCGCGAGTTCCGCGTTGTCGAAAGCAATCATCGAAATCTACAACCACGGTTACTCGGGAGCCCGCATAGGATGACCGCGAACAATTCTCACGTTGATGCTTCCCCGCATTGGTTTGAGCTGGCGCTGATGACCAGTCTGACGAAAGAGGTCAGTCCCGCGGATTGGGTGGGGTATGAGCGCTCGCCGGTGGAAATGAAGTCCGACCGCACCCCTCGCCTGCAAGCAAGCGGCTTCCCGGCCAATGAGGGTAAGAAGATCGTCACTGTTACGCATGCGGTCCTTGTTCGGTGCACCGAGACCGAACAGCTGCCGTTGGCACGTTTTCAGCTCGACCGTCCTCATGAGATCAGGCCGGGTTTCTCAATGACCCTGGCATTCAAAAATCCCCTCATCCCCCAGTCCATTTTGAACCCGATCGGATAGGTCCCCATGGAAACCAGATTCAGAATTAAGGCTATCGCCGCAGATCGGGGAATTAAGCTTTCCGACTTGGCGGCGACTGTGGGCGTATCGCTCAACCACTTTTCCACCATCACACGCAACCGCCGCAAGACGGTCAAGATTGAGCTGATTGGCAGGCTCTGCGCAGCGCTCGACTGCACCCCTAATGAACTGATCGAAATTCGCACGGATGGCGACGAGGCGCGATCATGAGCGACGCAATCTTGAACGTGCGTTTCGGCGAATGGCACGTGCAGATATTGCGCGCCCGCCCGTTCCTGCGCATTTCTCACAACCCTTATCACGCCTTGGCTCGCAAGCAGGAAGCCAACTGGCGTTGGTTTGAAATCTATTGAGGCGTCCGCATGACTGTGAAGCGCCCCTATTGGCTCACCAAATCTCAGTTTGACTATCTGCGCACACTGGCACCGAACGAGGCTCTAACGGAAGCCGCCCGCATAAAAGCAGAATATGCGAAAAAGGATGCCGAAAAGTATCAGCGGAACCGAGCACGCCGCGATGCGCAAAATCTGCAAAATAAGCACAAAAATCGTAAGCGCACCAATGCAACGAGCCGCCGTTCTTATGCGAAGCGAAAAGAGGACCCTGAACGTTACGCAAAATACTGCGCTGATAAGCGTGCGTATCAACGCTTGTACTACAGCCAAGGCAAAAAGCAGGTCCAGACAGAGAAGAAGCGCGAGCGGGATCGCCGCAAGCGCCAGCGTATCAAAACGCAGCTACTTGCCCGCGACAATCCAGCCGAAATGCGCAAGCAAATCCGAGCCCACGTGCCTGGCTATTTGATCGCGTCCGCACAGATGGACGTTATCAATTCCGTCATGGTGCAGATTCTGGATCGCAAGGTTCCGTTCAACGAACTGGCAGCATGGGTGAAACAAGCCGTTACTGCCTACAACCGCCAGTACGATCACTTCAAAAACATTTCTATCGACGCCCCGATTGCCGGGACGGACGGACTTACACGCGCCGATCTACTCGATAGCGAAACGTTCCATTTTTAAAGGATCACAACCAATGACAGACGAAACCGAAAACACCGGCGCTGACGATGGCTTTGAATGGGCGGTCGTCGAAGTGTTCGGGCATCGCCGCCATGCCGGCCGAGCTCGTGAAGAAGAACGGTTCGGCGCGAAAATGCTCCGCATCGATATTCCGTCTTTGGCTTGGCCCGAGGATCAGCCGGAGGCGAAAGAACCAGTCATTACGGGTTGGGTCACACACTTCTACGGCGGCGCGTCGATTTTTTCCTACACGCTGACCACCGAACAGACAGCAATGCAAATGAACCGCCCCTACAAACCAGCCAGCATCTACGCGCTGCCTGAACCAGATTTAGCGGGCGATGACGAGTACCCGGCGTAGAAACGGAGCCCAATCGTGAGCAATATCGAAACAATCACCATCGCCGAATTTCGTGCGCGCCTCAAAGCGCAGGGCGTGCCGGGTCTCGTAGATCTGGCATTCAAGTGCCCGATGTGCGGCACCGTACAATCCGGTCAATCGCTGATCTGCGCCGGCGCAGGAACGTCTTTTGAAGACGTTGAAAAATATCTCGGGTTCTCGTGCGTGGGCCGCTTCACCGGAGCGCCATCACCGCGCAGCACGCCGGACGGCAAGCCATGCGATTGGACCCTTGGAGGGCTTCTCTCTCTGCACAAGCTCGAAATTGTCGACGAGAACGGGGAACTGCATCCCCGCTTCGAGATCGCATCGCCGGAAGAAGCTCAAGCACTCGCTGCCTTTCATTTGGAGACCACCCAATGACCTCGCTTATCAGCAAAAACACCGCCATGGATATTGCCCTCGCCTATCGCGAGGTCGAGTCTGCCGAAAAGCTTCTGGCGGATATTGAGGAAGCGCTCAACCGCCAGCAGACGCCGGACATTCGAGACGCATTCGGTCGCCATCAAGGCGGCTTGCAGCTCGGCGTACCGCATGGCCAGAACGGACAACAACTTTTCAATGTTCCGTGGGCTCTATCTCGTCCCATCCTTGAGGCACATATAGCCCAGCAGAAAGCTGTTATCGTAACACTTTCGCGAAAGGCTATGTCCGAAGCCATCACCTCCGGGGCCGAGAATAACCATTATTTCGGGCTCTCTTACCAAGATGCGGCACGAAAGGCTGAGGGGCTTATCGCCACGGCGGCGGAAACAGGCCGTTGGCATCACATTGTCGATGATCTTGTCACGCTTCGATCCGTAATGGCTCTAAACGAACAGGCCACTTTGCCTGGTAGCGAGGCCAACCTATGACCGAGCGCCCCGTTGAATACGCAATCAATTTGGAGGTGATCGGCCATGGCTAAAGATCATCCTATCCTTTTCAGCGGACTGATGGTGCGCGCCAATCTTGACGGCCGCAAAACCAACACCCGCCGCATCTTGAAACCACAGCCGTCATTTCCGAATAGTGCTTTTCGGGGTTTCGTCGGCGTGGAACGGACAAAGGCGGTTTTTAATTCCGACTATGGTACCGGAGCTGAAATGACCCCTGTCCGGTTTTCCGTGGGCGATAGGCTTTGGGTCCGCGAGGCCCACGCGTTGCTACCGCGCACGGCCTACAGGGGCAGCATCGGTACGGGTACTATTCAACAGGTTGAGCATCCGACAGACGGTTATACCGCCGCTGTTTTCCGGGAGGGATTTGATCGATCCGGCCGTCCGCTCTGGCGCCCCTCGATCCACATGCCGCGTTGGGCGTCGCGCCTTACCCTGATCGTGACCGGCGTGAAGATCCAGCGGCTACAGGATATCAGCGAGGAAGATGCTATCGCGGAAGGTATCGAGCCGTTCACTGATTTCCAGCCTCAAGGTCACTGGCGGCGATATCGTGATGGATCCGGACTCGGATATGTCGATAGTCCGTTCGCCTCTTTCGCATCGCTCTGGACGGAGATTAACGGCCCCGGTTCGTGGGAGGCCAACCCGTGGGTTGTGGCCTACTCCTACCGCGCGATTTCCAAGAACATTGATCTGATAGCGGAGGCGGCATGAGCACGTCCGAACATAAGCGCGTCTGGCTACCGGAAGAGTTTGCCGACGAAATTTCGCCACGCTCTTTGGAAAGCCCCGATGATTTTATCCGGCGCACCGACGAAGGGAATTTCGTTCTTTCGGCGCGCGACGAAGACGACAACTTTATTCTCGAAGGCGATTTCACGTTCAGCGTCCCGCTTGCTCAAGGCGATGTTGTCGTATTCTGGCCTTACGAGGATTACGGCGCGTTTTCCGTCTGGGTCGATGCGGACGGTAAATACCGCACCGATGCGTTCTTCCCGGCTTTGGCCAACAATTTCTATGTTCAAGGCGACTGGGACGCGTACGGCACATTTGGAGAACTGATCGAAAGCGATTCCTTCGCGGACGCCCTGAAATCCGACCCCAAGCCGACTATTTGCATCGGCCAATCTTTCCCCGGTGTTTCGTTCCGCTTTGATATCGACAGCGACGGGAACCCGCGCTTCGTCCGACAAGCATGGGTGAATTGATGACCGAGTACGATCCCGCCGACGACGCACGCAAGAGCTATGACGTTGCCGTTGAAGCAAAACGCCAGCGCGGCGACACCCATTGGCCGGAACGCATTGAACTGCCGCATCTGCAAAAGAATGAACTTCGCGGCAGATGCGGGGGATGCGGCCACGTATGGATTGTTGCGCATCTCCCCATGGAACTGACCAAAGTGGTCAAACTCATGCAAAACGCCGCCTGCCCTGTTTGCGCCGGAAAAAATTTGTTTCTCGCCCAAGAGGTCAAACCCAATGACTGATACCCCCATCGATTTCATCGCCGAAGCTATCACGGATTCGCTCGGCCCGCGGTGCCCGGAGCATTCAGACGGTTGCCCGTCCTGCGAGGCCTGGGCGCAATATGACAGGCTCAAAGCCATAGCTGCGTTATACGATCACACAAAGCCGCCCGTTGTGATGGTGCCCGACGACGCGACCGCGGAAGAAATTCTAAAGTCCACCATCGACCATCCAAACGCTGTCGTGATGTTGAAGCGCCTTCCGGACGCACGGGCGGCCGCGTTGGAGGAAGCGGCGCGAAACGCTGCAATGTACCTTGCTACCGGTTTCATCACCTGCCCTCGTTGCG
This sequence comes from Sphingobacterium yanglingense, assembly GCA_040395455.1. GTDB lineage: Bacteria > Bacteroidota > Bacteroidia > Sphingobacteriales > Sphingobacteriaceae > Sphingobacterium > Sphingobacterium yanglingense_A. The sequence goes on from JBEBQJ010000246.1 coordinate 5,490, forward strand.
GCGAAGAAGTCGAGACGAAAAATACCGACGCGGAATACGCGCTCCGTGCAGCCCTATC
>JBEBQJ010000247.1:0-5544 GCA_040395455.1 Sphingobacterium yanglingense
CCTGGCCCGTAAATTATTAAAGGAAAACCTTAGCGGATATGTATCTTAATACGGCTAGAAAGTAATGTAAAATGCCCTTCTATAGAATTATAGAAGGGCATTTTATTTAAATCGTAACTCGCCCGCCAGTAACTGGAATAGTCGCTCCAGACACATAAGACGCAGCATCTGAGGCTAAAAACACATATACTGGCGCAATCTCTACAGGTTGACCAGGTCTACCTATAGGCGTATTAGCGCCAAATTCTTCATGGTCGGGTATTGTACTTGGTATCAACGGCGTCCACACTGGTCCCGGAGCAACAGCATTCACCCGTATGCCTGAACCATCCTCTAAAAATAGTTGTGCTAAACTTGCCGTAAAATTCTGAATTGCCCCCTTACTAGCGGCATACGGCAAGAGCGTAGGATTAGGATCATATGCATTGACAGAAGTGGTATTTATGATACAACTTCCTGGCTTCATGTGTTTCTTACTTGCTTTAACAAGATAGAACATCGCACTTAAATTCGTTTCGAAAGTTTTATTCCATTCTGATGCGCTGATTTCTTCCACAGTTTTATACGTCATCTGATATGCCGCATTATTAATCAAAACATCGATCTTACCCAATTCAGCCACACAAGTACGAACAATAGTCTCACAGTGTGATTCGGAACGAATATCTCCGCGAATCAATACACAGGTACGACCCGCTTTTTCTACCCAACTTTTGGTATCAAGAGCATCTTCATCCTCAACTTCTTCTTTGTACGCGACTACAATATCTGCACCTTCCCGAGCCATAGCGATTGCGACGGCTTTACCTATACCCGAATCTCCTCCTGTAATAAGAACAACCTTTTCTTTTAACATCTCTCTACCTTCATAGGATTCTTCGCCATGATCAGGAACCGGACTCATCGCACTAGAGACACCAGGTACAGCTTGATCCTGCTTTTTAAAGGGCGGTTTTGCATATTTATCAATTGGATTATTTTCTTCTGTTTTCATAGTGTTCTATTTTAAGTTCAAAAGTTAACAATGAACAGCTCCGGCATCAAATTGTTAATAAAATTAGCCTTACACGTATTTACCCCTAGCGACAGTACCGTAATAAATACCCCTTTCCACCTATATCCCTTAATCGCCACCGTCTTTTACAAACTATTCCTACTAAGAGACGTTAGATAAGTATAAGATTACATCTATTTAGGCCAATCTTGGCCTACCACCTTACCTTGTATGCAAACAAAACGAACTATAATCATCTCTAATCGATTGCCTATACGTATCGAAAAACAGGATGGAAAACTACTTTTTATTCCCAGCGAAGGCGGTCTCGCCACCGGTCTTGGCTCTTACTATAAAAAAGGCGGAAGTATCTGGGTCGGCTGGCCGGGATATATCCCAGAGAGCCCAGAAGAAGAACAGCTCATTCGAGAAGAACTGGCTAGACATAACCTCATCCCCGTTTTCTTGAGTGCCCAAGAACTCGAAGACTACTATGAAGGATTTTCAAATGAGATATTATGGCCCATCTGTCATTACAGATTATCCTACGCCGTATTTGACAAGTCCTACTGGGCAGCCTATCAACAAGTAAATCAAAAATTCTGCGATGCTACCCTAGCACAGCATATCACCGAAAAAGATGAGATATGGGTTCATGATTATCAACTGATGCTGCTTCCCCAATTACTACGACAGCAGAACAATTACCTGACCATTGGCTACTTTCAGCACATCCCCTTTCCTGCCGATGAGATTTTCAGATGTATCCCTTGGCGCAATGAATTACTAAAAGGTCTGTTGGGGGCCGACCTCATTGCCTTCCATACCTATCATGATGCCCAACATTTTCTCAATTCCTGCTTAAATCTCCTCCATCTCTCGCCCAAAAATAACAGCGTACGCTGTCGGGACCGCAGGGTACATGTAGAGGTATTTCCGATGGGTATCGATTTCGAAAAATTTGAACAGCTGTCCAAATCTGCCGACGTACTCTCTAGAGTACAGGTGCTACAAGAGCAGTATCAACATCGTAAGATCATTCTTTCTATCGACAGGCTAGACTATAGCAAGGGCATTCTCGAACGGCTAGCTGCCTACGAGAATCTCTTACAGACCTATCCAGAATTGCGCAATCGTGTAGTTTTATATATGCTTGTAGTCCCTTCCCGCGACAGTGTAGCTCAGTACAAATTACTGCGCGATGAGATCGATCGTATGGTCGGTCATATCAATGCCGTGTACGGCTCGGACGAATGGACACCAATTACCTACTTCTATAATTCGTTGGCCATCGAAGACCTGTCTGCCTTATATGTTGCTGCAGACATCTGCTTGGTCACCTCCCTACGTGACGGAATGAACCTAGTCTGCAAGGAATATATCGCCAGCAAATCCCAACGACAGGATGGCGTGCTTATCCTCAGCGAATTTGCAGGTGCAGCCAAAGAACTTCCGGAAACGATACAGATCAATCCCTATTCCATCGAAGACATCACCCAGGCTATACATCTTGCCATCTATATGCCCCAAAAAGAGCAGCAGCAACGGATGAAAAGCAATGTCACTCTGGTCAAAAAATTCAACATCAGCCATTGGGTAAAATTATTTTTCAACCGCCTACATGAGATTAAGCGGGAACAAAAAGCCCATGCCAGTAGAAAACTACAGGGACCTACCCTCAAAAAGATTACCGATAAACTTGCCCAATCCAAAAAAAGATTACTTTTTCTTGACTACGACGGCACCTTGGTCGGATTCCAAAAAGAGGCCAATGCAGCACGTCCAACCGCAGCAGTGCTTCACGTCCTAGCAGACCTCCAACATGACCCCGCCAATCAGATTACGATCATCAGCGGACGGCCACATACCGATCTGCGCAAATGGTTTGGAGACACCGATTACTTCCTCATCGGCGAACATGGGGCATGGAGCAATTTCCCTGATGGGCAGTGGCGGGATAAACCCGATATGCCTACCGCCTGGAAAACTCCAGTACGCCGTATCATGTCCAAATTTACCGACCGCACCCCTGGAGCAAATATTGAAGAAAAAAACTATTCCCTAGCCTGGCATTATCGAAAAGTGCATACCGGACTAGGTCTGATGCGTGCCCAAGAGCTAGCAGATGCATTACGCTACCTGCTACCCCAATATGGTCTGCAGCTGCTTATGGGAGACAAAGTGATTGAAGTAAAAATCAATGTGCTGAACAAAGGAAAGGCTGCTTTGGAAATCATAGAACAATACCAACCCGATTTTATATTCGCCATCGGTGATGACTCTACAGACGAAGACATGTTTTTCGAACTACAGGACTCGGCCGTGACCGTCAAAGTCGGCACCAAACAGACCCTAGCACAGTATTACATCGAAAAACAGGAGGATGTCCTCGACTTGCTCAGCCAGCTCCGCGTACCACAGAACAAGAAAACAACGCTTTAAACAGTCCCTTACACCTTTCATACTTAAACGATACAATATGACAAAACAGAAGCATCTTTACAATAGTGGAATCATCGGAAACTGTGCTTATATAGCACATGTAGGCAAAGACAGCAACATCAACTGGTTGTGCTGGCCTTCTTTCGAAGACTCTTTTGTATTTGGTACACTGCTGGATGAACATAAAGGAGGACGTTTTAGCATTACTCCTCCTGGAGATATCCTCCACTCCAGCCAGCACTACATCGAGAATACAAACATCTTATGTACCACAATAGACAGTGCCGAAGGAAGCTACCGCATCACCGACTTTGCGCCCCGCTTCGAGCAATACGAGCGTTACTATAAGCCCCTAATATTGATTCGAAAGATAGAACCTATCTCAGGGCACCCCAAAGTAAGGGTCATCTGTGATCCTAAATACCAATATGGAGAAGCTTCCTTTCAAAAAAGTAGAGGCAGCAACCACATCCAATTTGAATCTGGCGATATCAAGATGCGACTAGCGACCAATATGCCCATCAGCCATTTCTTTAATGATGTCAGCTATCTCATCAATAAGCCTGTATATTTGATCCTCACATTTAGCAATTCCTTTGAGGCCCCTATCGCGCGTACCGCCGAAGACTTCCTGACCCGTACCCGGCAATATTGGCACCGCTGGGTGAAGAATGCCTCCATTCCAGCTTTCTATCAAAAAGAAGTGATACGGTCGGCGCTTGCCCTTAAGCTACACCAATACGAGGATACAGGAGCCATAATTGCCGCCAGTACCACCAGTCTACCCGAACACCCTGGTGCCGGACGTAACTGGGATTATCGATTCTGCTGGGTCCGCGACAGCTATTACGTACTTACCGCCCTGAGCCACATCGGTCATTTCGAAGAGATGGAACGCTATGCTTCCTATATCGCCAATATCACCCAATCGGACCCAGGTCGGCTACAACCTTTATACGGCATCCTAGGCCAGTCCGACCTCGAAGAGAAAACCCTGGATTCCCTTAGCGGATACCTCGGCAATCAGCCCATCCGCATAGGCAATCAAGCCTCCGAGCATATTCAAAACGACGTTTATGGCCAAGCCATGATAGCCCTGCTCCCCCTATTCACCGATCATCGCTTCCGCCACCAAAATACCGCGTTCGCAGCCGAATGGACACGTTTTATACTCCGCAAGATGGAACTCACCATCGACGAGAAAGATGCAGGCATATGGGAGTTTCGGAACATGGAAAAACGGCATTGTTACTCCAACCTCTTTCAGTGGGCAGGCGCCACAGCAGCCTTGAAAATAGCACGGCAATATGACCTAGAAGACATTCGTAGGCAGGCAAATATAATCCGCGATAAAGCAGCACAACACATCGAGAGCTGCTATGACAGCGAGCGCATGGTCTACACCAATGCCCACGAGAGCACAGATCTCGATGCCTCGACCTTACAGCTTATCATGATGGGGTATCTCGACCCCAACTCGGAAAAAGCCAAAGAACATCTCAAACAATTGGAAAAAGTACTGAAAGGCGAGCACGGATTATTCTACCGCTACCTCCACAAAGATGACTTTGGACGTCCACGATCCACCTTTTTAGTCTGTGCATTTTGGTACGTCGAGGCATTGGCCTGTGTCGGCAGACTCGATGAAGCCCAAGAAGTCTTCAAGCAGCTACTCTCTTTTGCCAATCACCTGATGCTCTTCAGTGAAGACGTCGATGATTACGATGGTAGCCAATGGGGTAATTTTCCACAGGCCTATAGCCACGTCGGGCTGGTCAACGCAGCTTATCGCATTGCTATAAAGCTCGATAGTCCCACTTTTTTCGATAACACTAACAGTTAGCTCGAGTTTGCATCACTTTCCGCTGTTACGGTTTCTACGTCACTACTGCGACAAATACGTAGTTCCAAAAGCGTAGATTTTGAGACTAAAACAAGTATTCTGCACCGCTATTTCGGTCTGTTTTTTGAAGTTAGTATACCATAAACAACTCAACATACTATTATGGATATACAAGATTTGAAAATTACCGCAGGACAGATGAGAAGCTTGATCATTGCCATGATTAATGTAGACACACAAAATAATAAGAACATGACAAAGAACT
>JBEBQJ010000248.1:0-5429 GCA_040395455.1 Sphingobacterium yanglingense
GATTATAACGAGGTACGGTAATATGGCAAACATCAAATACGAACACTCCCCCATTCGAACGATTATACATATAGTTAATCGCTTTACTAATATCCTCTTCCGAATCATAAGTGACATTACCTACATCTATGCCAGAGTACACTTTTGTCTTATTCCTAGTAATGTACTCAATTCCATTCATGGAGCCTTCTATACTCCACCAATGATACTTCAGGTGAGCGGTAGCTGAATTGTCTTTCAAATACAGTTGCTTATAGTAGTTTCCTGAAAAGAAAAGATCCAGTTGTTCTGCATAGCCACTCTCTTGATATCCTGGTATAGCGAAAGTAGAAAACGTCAACTCTTCATCATTGAAAGGATCATAAGTCTCACTGGCGTAGTTATTGCCCTGCTCGTAATAGGTATTGTACCAAGCTCCCGAATAAGCTCCTAATTCAACATTTGAAGAAACCGCTTTTAATTCCTGTCTAGTTTTAGCAAAAAAATCTCTTAATACCTTTGCTCTAAAATAAAGCCATTTCTTATAATACTTTCCTGTGGTATTCGGTTTGGCATTACTCCCATCGGCCTTCCAGGAACTAACAATATCTTTGGGAAAGTCCATAAACTTTGCCTGATTGTCATTATATTTTTCTTCCAAAAACTGAATAAAAAGCTCCTTACTCAAATCGGAAAAATCGGCATAGATACCTGGGTACCTACAATAATCTAATATAATACCATCGGGATTATACTTCACCGCGGCCTCTTTTATTATATTGATTGTAAGATTCTGTACTTCCTCTGCAGCGGGGTTAAGAAATAAACTCCTCCCCTTCGATGACATTGATGACATAGTACCGTCCGGATTCATAGCCATACACTCGTATTTCCTATATTCGGGATGGTTATATACATACCCCTTTCCAGAAGAATTGCCATATACAAAGGTATTCATAGAAAAATATATTTTCATCTGCCGACTCCGTGCTTCATTGACCATAAACTCAACATAATCTGGTATCAGTGAATAGCCGTTATGCTCTGTTAGCTTTTCGGTATATTCAGAGTCGAATAGCGTCAAGCCCGTATTATGCTTGACGTCGACAACCAAACCGTTTATCCCAACAAACTTGAGACTATCCAATATCAATTTTATGTCTTCTTTGTCTCTGAAACGCCCTGGGCCCTGAAATATATTTGCTGTCGCATCCACCCATACAAATGCATTATGTCCGGGATTCCAAGTTTCGAGAACTTCTTCTTCTACATCAGGTAGTGGCAACTTGGTTATTTCATCTTTACAACTCTGCACAGTGCTAAAGAGAATTGTAAAAAGTACCATAAAGTACATCATATTTCTTTTCTTTTGATAATTCGTTTTCATATACTTTTAGTTTTGAGAGTAAACCGTAAATTCATGGGCCAATATTCCAGCACCGACATGTAACATATAAACCTGCATCCGATCTCCGCCATGCGAATAGCCTACTGCTATATCCCCAACACCTGGGCTATCCTGAGTTGCACCAATTCGCTCCGAATTGAACACATTAAAGGAAGGGTACAAGGAGGACGAGGTCGGCGTACCGAACAGCTGAGGGTCGGTGATATCAAACATAGAAAGTCCCATAGTTTTTAGATTCGAATAATATCTACCCAAAAACGAATATGTCGCATGATTGAATCTTGCTATAGATAAAGCGTTCATAAAAAACGTGGTACTCATATTAATCTCATGAATCTGTTGGTTTGTATTACCGTTTACATGAAAGAAGCCATTCTGGAAAGCCAAAAGGTAATTGGAAGAAATACTCGGTTGGATGTATTGAACCTCGGGATAGATACCAAATGAACTTCCTTTAGCAACACCGATAGTAATTAGAGTCGGTTGTTGCGACTGTAATACTCCGCTTTTGATTTCCCATCTATAAAAAGTTTTTGTAGATGACTTCGTCGAAACTATTATCGCATCACCGTCCAAATCACCTGTCACGTTTAATCTGAGTCCGGCTGTGCCTGTTCCCTGATTATTAATCGTATTTATAAGAAGTACTGGATTCGAATCGAACGGGCCATCGTACTTATAAACCTGAAGCGTATAATTGATTAACGAGCGATTGATAGCAAGGAGATTTCCCTTTTCATCGGCAATAAGTTGGCGGCTATCGGACAAAGCTCCAGAAGCTGCGGTAAAAGGCATATGCATGTCTCCAACATAATCTCCGCTAAAACGATTATAAACCATATATCGCGAATTACCAGTCGTCCCAGCCTTACCAATTATCAGGTAGTCTCCACTAACAGCAAGACTTTGCTCTGTTTCACCGACACCAATGCCTCCGAAACCAAATTCAGCCCATCCTTTGAACCATAATTTTCGATGTACACCGAACCCATATTCAAGCTTAACAGGTTCGGTCAACACTAACGGATAATCCTTACGCACACCTCCAGGCCCGGATATCGTGAGTGTTTTCGGAGTGTTTAAATCGAGTATACTACCCGATTCTATGGAAGAAGCCGCATGCTTATTAATGTCAAATGTTAGCGTAGTCTGGCTCATATCCTGTCCTGGCACAACAAAAAAACGAAGCTCATCATTGATTAATAGACCATCTACCTCTTCAATCTCCCCATCTGCCTCAAAACTTATCTTCACATTTTTAACGCCTATGTCTCCCACTTTACGAGCTTTGATTACATATTTAGTCTCAAGTCCACTTCCTGCTATAACCGTAAAGTCAAAGGGATGTGTCAAGTCCATCGGCTTGCCGAAAGAGGTCGAAACCTTAGCGTCTGAAGATATAGACGCACGAATAATAATCTTTGTCAGATCAGTTTCATAGTCACTATCTATGGGATAATAGTAGGGGATATCAAAATAAATAGTATCGTTACTGTACCTTGGTTCAAAGAGTCTTTGAGGACCTGACCCTTCAATGTTAGCAAATATATCCGTAATTAATCCCTCCGTCCCCCTTTCTATTTTTACTTCTTTACTACACGAAGTAATTAAACAGCTTAATAAAAAGCTAATGTATAATAATCTATTTTTCATCGTGTCCTGTTTTTTACCAACCATGGATCTGTTTAACACCCTCATTGCGCTGTGTTTCCGCAAGAGGAATAGGTAGATAGTACATCCTACCGATAAATTCTCTATCTTTCGTATCGCAACTCACGGTCGTATAGGTAAAACCATTTCCTTGCTTACTAACTCTGTGCCCTGTAAAACGTACGTTATTAAGTTTAATATGGGCTAACCGCCATCTTCGCAAATCCCAATAACGATGACCTTCAAGAGCCAACTCCACAATTCTTTCATGCTGTAATGCCTCAAAGAGTTGATCTTTAGTATTCGCGTTTACTGCAGGAACGCCTCTTTTCGTTCTTAACTTATTAAGTGTAGTTTTACTTTCTGCCAAGCGATCTGCAAACAACTGTGCTTCGCTTAGGATGAGCAAAACTTCGGCATATCTTATCTCATGCCAGCTCTGTGCACTTCTGCTCTGTACAAAACTCGTGTTTTTAGAATCTAGCAGTTTCTTCGGGTAATAACCTGTTATTGTATTTTTAGGCTCAGAAACGCTACCTGCCTGAACAAAACCATCTACTCCGCCTGCATCTGTAATATCTAGAACACGCCCCTTCCAAGTCGCTCCGTTATATAGGATAGTTGAGTAAAACCTTGGTTCTCTATTTACGTACGGATTAGCTGCGTGCACCGGATTGGCCCAATTAAATTTACTTCCATCCTTCATTTCAAACTCGTCTACAAGCTCCGCTGTAGGCATTCCATAGGTCAATCCTTCGGGCGCATCTCCGGGTGGCGCAAATCCCAAATCGTACTGATGTGTAATCAAGGGAGCGACGTAATCTATCCTAAAAATAGATTCTTTACTTTTTGAATTAGCAAAGATTGACTCATAATTCGATTCCAAATCGTAAAGACCTCCATCGGCTAAATCGACGACACCTTGCGCTGCAGCAATGGCATTTTCATAATATGTCTTTGCCTTGGCATTATCCACCCCAGTTTTTGAATCACTATTATAGAGCTTCTTATCAAATTCAGCAATCGATGCTGCATATAACCAGGTCCGGGCAAGCATTGCTAGAGCTGCACCTTTTGTGGCCTTACCGACATTGACAGACTGTTCTCTTGGCAAATGCGCTGCAGCAAATGCAAAATCATTGGCAATAAAGTTCCAACACTCATCTTCCGAAGATCTTTCACTATAAATAGAAGCATGCTGCTCGATATTATCCATAATGACAAAACTTCCATTAATCCGTGCAAGCCAAGTATAAACATATCCCCGAATAAAACGTGCTTCGGCTTCATAAAGCTGTTGTTGCTCTACTGAGATCTTAGCATAAGTTTTTAATCCATACAAAAACTCATTTATGCGTCGTATACGCGTATAGGCGCTTGCCCAATAAGAAATACCCGGCGATGTAGCGGTATAGCGTGAAGCATCCGTAGCCAGTACATTTACAGTACCACGTCCTGCCGAATTGGATGTATACTTCATTAAATCTGTCAACGCGTCTGAGGCATTATCATTGCCAACAAAAGACAACCTCCCAAATTCAAAATTTCTGAATTCGGCATACATGCCGTTCATATATAGATCTACGCTTTTTTCATTATTCCAAATAACGTCCTCGCTATACCGATCTGTTGGGACTAAATCTATAGAACAAGAGTTCATGAGGCATGTCACGAGCAATAATATCTTTATTTTAATCGTTTTCATAAATCATTACTATTTAAAAGTGACCGATAATCCAAAAGCAAACAGCTTTTGTTGCGGGTAAAAACCATTATTCACATTTGGCATTTCAGGATCAAAATATTTAAGATAATCCCAAGTAAATAAATTTGATGCTGTAGCATGTACTCTAACACCACCAAGTTTAGCTTTTTGTATGATGTGTGATGGTAAGGTATATCCTAGCTGTATAGATTTGACCCGAAGATATGCTCCATTTCTCAAGAAACCAGAGTTACTATGGGCATGATGCGCTCCTAACGAAGCTTTTCCTGCTGTGAGTCTAGGAAAATCTGCATTTGGATTATCCGGGGTCCAAGAATTCTCAACTAAAAAATAAGGCGCATTTCCATTTTGATAAAAAGCCCTTGACATTACGGTAGTAGCCTCCACCCCTTCGGTGGCAGAAGAGCCCTCATATAGACCCGACATCAGTACACTGGATAAAGCAGCTCCCTGAAATAAAGTGGAAAAATCAAACCCCTTGTATTGTAAATCGATGTTTAATCCAAACATCATTTCAGGCATATTGCTACGTCCGATAAAGGTCATATCATCCGCACGGGATATTCGCCCATCTCCATTTAGATCTCGGTATTTATAAAATCCCGGAGCGACAACACCACCCGAAGGAGAAACTGCATCCTTGGTCTCCTCCCATGTTTGATAGAT
>JBEBQJ010000249.1:0-5407 GCA_040395455.1 Sphingobacterium yanglingense
TTGAAGACAGGATCTAGAAGCCATTAAAGACTTACACACTTTATGGGACACTGCCTGTAAGGCAGAGGCTATGCCTTAAGATTTTATAAATATACTGAGAAAGTAGCTTTGTGCGAGCTCAGCCTGAGGTGCTATTACTATGGGGTTATATTTAACCTGCTTTCAAAATTGAATGTCCTTTTAGCCCAAACGATTATTCTGGTGTGTTGTTTGATTGATAGCTTGGCTCATTTGATTGATCATACGTGACACTTGGTTGATCGTTTGGTTCACTTGATTGATCGAACGGCTCAGATGATTAATCGCTTGGCCCACTTGTATAATCGGATAGGACAAAAGGACATTCGTAAATGAGATGTATCTGGTTAAGTTCTTCTACAGGAGAATTTAAGGATAGGTACCATAACTATACTATAGATAGTATTAAGAACCTATTAAGAAGGTAGCTGTGTGCGAGCTGGTCCTGAGATGTTACTGTCCTAGGTCTAAGATTGACTCGGTCTCAACATGGAGTGGACTCGGACTCAACACGGACTCAAGGCAGTTTAAGGGAGAATACAACGTGTATTAACCGTAGATTACGATGTCGGTTTTTAGCTATTCGTATGTTTTTATAGCTTATTTGTTTGACTTAAGGTTTTCGATCAAAGCGGCCTGGCTTTGTATCAATCGCTCTTTGTCGAATACAGTGCTTTCAAGAACTTTGATTTGATGCATTAGTTCGTCGAGTTGTTTTTTTATGACTGGACCAACAGATTCAATGTCCTTATAGTAATCAAAATATATATCCTCCTTGAGCAGTACTGATAATAGAGCGACTCGAGATGTTGGAATTTCTTTTGCGGCGTAGATATTAGGAACAGATCGTACTGAAACATGTAGAGCCTCCGCCACGGCTTTGTCTGAAATCCCCTTTAAACGCACCCTCTCCTGTATATATTTACCTAAAGTCATTCTTTGGTTTTAATGTAAAACAAAATTCACAAACTTTTCTTGCAATAGGAGTTGTTGCAGTTCGTTATATTGACGTGTTTGGTACGTTAAATTTGCGTACTTCAATTGTTTTCTTTATATTCGCTTGGCTTTCATGGAGTTGATCATGTGAAGGTATTTCAATAAAGTTATAAACTAATTAACCTTAAACAATCATTTGAACACTATCACTAACTATAACGTGTGTTGTTTAGTATGGGCAGGCACGGTCTCCGCTCTCGTGGAGACCGTTGTCGCCCTGTTTTTCCTTAGTGTCTTAGTTTATAGGAGTACAATATGGAGCCGTCGAGTTGATTATTTTAATAGAATGCCATGGAGGTTTTGGATTATCAAATTTTACTCATTGTAGCGTTGACGGTAGCCTTGACTGCCTGCGAATTCTTATTGATATACCGGTCGGTAGTCAATCATTTGCTATAGGTTACACGGTTACTATGCTGTATACTGTCTTTTTCTTTCATTTTCAAACAAATAGTCCTTCATATGTGTTTATCTAGTAACGTGATAGGGGCGAAGGTTGTAGTGGCCTGAGCTACTGGCTGAGTAGTGTCGGATTAATAGGTGCGTTTTTTTTCGTTTTGCTTTTCGTAGCAAGCAAATATTAACTATTTGAAGTTGTGTTAGTTTAAGTTATTTTGTGTGGTTTGTTTTGCTTTTAAGGCGAATTTATGAATGTTGTTCGTGTTTTTATTGTATTCTAAGAACTTTTATTTGTGAATTTTTTAAAAATAGTGGTGCAGAAAAACGCATTGCTCCTTTTTTTTTCGTAGACTTGCCTAACTAAATTACTGGTGTACATATCTATTCATTAGAACAAACACAATTTTTAAAATAAACTATCAAACACATGAAAAAGAGATTTTTACTTGCTTTTTTCGGGGTGTGCCTTTATGCATCCTGTTTGATGGCACAGCAAAAAGCAGTTTCGGGTAAGGTAACGTCTTCGGATGGAGATGGGCTGAGCAACGTGACTGTTATTGTAAAGGGAACTACGCGCTCGGTACAGACGAATGCGGACGGATCCTTTTCAATTCAGGCTGCGCCAGGCGAAACATTGGTCTTTAGAGCTATTGGCTCTGGAGAGACTTCACAGCTTGTCGGTTCGAGCAATGTCTACAATATCAAGTTGACCGGCTCAGAAGAAGCTATCGACGAGGTGGTGGTGACGGCACTCGGTATCAAAAAAGAGAAGAAGGCTTTGGGGTATGCCGTGCAGGATATCAAAGCGGACGAGTTGATGAAGAATAAGACCTCTAACGTTGTTAACTCATTGGCAGGTAAAATCGCTGGTGTCAACGTGACGCAAAGTTCTGGAGCGGCTGGTGCTGGTGCGCAGATTATTTTGCGAGGCGGTACTTCATTGGAGCGCGATAATCAACCTTTGTTTGTTGTAGATGGAGTCATTTATGATAACTCTACCGTGCTTGGTGGAAATAGTAGTTTTGATGGGGCGCAGGCTACAGCTTCATCCAATAGTAACCGTATTATGGATGTGAATCCAGAAGATATTGAAAATGTTTCAGTATTGAAGGGGCCTGCTGCGGCAGCTCTTTATGGTTCTAGGGCTGCAGCAGGAGCGATTATTATTACTACCAAAAGAGGTAAAGAAGGTAGAGCAGAAATTGGCTTTTCTTCAAGAGCTTCTACAAATTGGGTAAATAGGCTTCCAGAGCAACAAAATAAATATAAACGAGGTACTTATAACGCGACCGGGGTACTTGATACCTATACTACGCAGTCTTGGGGGGAAGAATTTGGGGCTGATGATGTCATGTATGATAATATCAAAGACTTTTTCCAGACTTCGTCTATTTACGATAATAGCGTGAGTTTGGCAGGAGGAAGTCAGAATACAACATATTACATATCAGCATCACGTTTTGATCAAAAAGGTATTATACCGTCTACAGGTTTTGACAAAACAACGTTCCGGTTTAATGGAGATCAAAAATATGGTCGTTTAAAGTTGGGGGCGAATATTGCGTATTCCTTAGCAAATACAGATAAGACACTGACTTCTCAGGGATTGTATAATTCTGGCGGTAACGGTACGACTTCTGGTTCAGGGGCTATGAGTTCATTATACCGTTGGTCTAGAAACGATGATATGCGTAAGTACCTGAATGATGACGGTACGAAATATCGGATGTTTGAAGGAAAACAAAAGCTCCAAGATGATATCGAAAACCCTTATTGGATGATTAATCGAAATGCATTAGGGGATAAAACAGAGCGTTTTACGGCAAACATAAACGCGAACGTGGATATTTTTGACTGGTGGAATGTTTCTTATCAAGTCGGTACAGATAGTTATCTGACACGAAACTCGACATTAATTGCTGAAAATGGAGCGGTTAAAGAGCAGTTCCAAAAAGGTATGATGTCGGAAAGTGACTATAAATTCAATTATTGGTCTTCCAATTTGATGTCAAATTTCAATAAGACCGTTGGGGATTTCGATTTGGGAGCTATGGTCGGATTCTATTCCGAGCAGACTACTGTTGATAATAACAGAAGAATGGGGTACAATTTTGTAGTTGACCAGTTTTATAGTTTCGAAAATATTGTTGACGCTAATAAACGTTTTTCTTCCATAGAAAATAAAAGAAGGCTTTTTGGTTTGTATGGGGAATTGAAGGCAGCCTACAAAAATTTGCTTTTCTTAAATGTTACAGGGCGTAATGATTGGACGTCGACCTTGCCTGTAGAGAACCGTTCTTATTTTTATCCATCCGTGGGTGGTAGTTTTGTGTTTTCAGAACTTACAAAAGATGTGGATTGGCTGAGCTTTGGTAAGGTTAGGGCATCTTGGGCAAAGGTTGGTAAAGATGCGACTCCTTATTTGACAGATACTTATTTATGGCCTTCTAGAGAGTTTTTGGGAGGGCTTGTAGGAACAGGTAACTTCTGGAATAGAGGTAATCCGGTTTTGAAACCAGAAACAACAACTTCGTTTGAAATTGGAGCAGAGTTACGGTTTTTCAATAATCGTTTAGGTGTTGATTACACGTATTATACTAATAACTCGTATGATCAGATTATCTCTCCAAGAATGGGGCAATCTACTGGATATATCCTAGTTTCAGTGAATGCAGGTGATATCTATAATAAAGGTATGGAGTTGGCTTTAACGGGTAAGCCGATTGTAAAGGAAGGTTTTACATGGGAATCTACGTTGAATATGGCTAGGAATAAAGGAACGTTAGAGAACTTGTTTCGGGGAGCAGAAGTATTATATGTAACAGATGTACAGGTAGGAAATGCCAAGGCTGCTTCTTTCAATGGCGGGGATTTTATGGCGATTTCTGGCTCAAGGTGGACGCGGACACCGGATGGTAGAGTCGTGCTAGATAAAAAAACAGGAATGCCTTTGAGTGATAATGCAACGACTTATGCGATAGGTAATAGAGAGCCTAAATTGACAGGAGGATTTAATAATAGTTTCCAATACAAAAATTTAAATCTATCCTTCCTATTTGATTTTAGAATCGGTGGAGATATTTACAACGGTACAGACTATGCGATGACGATTAACGGAATGAGTAAACGCTCTATGGAACGCGAGTCAATTACGTTGAATGGCGCTATTAATACAGGTACGGCTTCTAACCCTGTTTATGAAGATAAGTCGTTCACTTTTGCTGCAGACCAAACATATGACATCGGTGGCGTGCCTACGAGTGGTAGGAAGATTATTCAAGATTATTATACAACCTATTACGCTAAAGAAAGCGCTAATTTCATGACGAATACGAATTGGTTAAGATTGCGCTCGATTTCACTATCTTATGACTTTAGAAACGAATTGGTAAAGAATGCTGGCCTGTCAAAAGTAGTTAAAGGTCTGACTGCGACAGTTACTGGTACTAACCTTTGGTTGTTAACAAATTATAAAGGAATGGATCCAGAGGCATCGGCGGCGGGATCGGGTATAGTTGGATCTAGCTCCGTGGGGATAGATTTTAACGGGGTACCTAGTACTGCTGGGGTAGCATTTGGGTTAAACTTTAAATTCTAATCTGATTGTGATGAATAAAATAAATAAATTTCTATTACTTTTTGCTGCGGTAATGATGCTTGGAGCGTGTAGCAAAAGTTGGTTGGATGTAAACAAAGATCCTAGTAATCCCTCTAGTAAGGATGCAACAGTAGATAGTCGTTTGCCGTGGATGCAGCATCATTTGATGTATGCTCATGGTACTGCGGGAGCGAGGGCAGCTTTAGTGACCCAAGGACTTACGTTTGTAAATAATGCCACTGCGCAGCAAAGTTTGGCTGCAGGGTGGAACCCTGTGGCGGGTATGGTCACGACACCTTATCAGTTCTTTTTTGTAGCGGTAGGGCCTAATATAGCGGAGTTGGAAAAGAGAGCGGAGAGTGAGCAAGCTTACCATTACCTTGGGGCAGCGAAAGT
>JBEBQJ010000250.1:0-5343 GCA_040395455.1 Sphingobacterium yanglingense
AATGGTAGGGATAGCTGATTATGACCGTGAACAAATCACAAAAGATGTATCAAATATAATCACGGAAGAAAATAGAATATGGGGTTCTAATCCGAACCAGCATTATACCTTTATCACACACAATTACCAAAATGCTCACGGCGGTCTTGAGCATCTCAACTCAACCGTACTCGCAGCTTCAAGATACACCTATAGCCAACCCAGCACTTATAAAGGCTACCTTAGTCTTGTTGCACATGAGTACTTTCACCTCTGGAATGTAAAACGTCTACGTCCAAAAGCCTTAGGTCCTTTTGACTATGAACAAGAGAACTACACCACCGGATTGTGGATTATGGAAGGTTTCACCGCCTATTACGACAATCTAATAATCCGTCGATGTGGTTTTTATGACGAACGTGAATATCTACAACAATTGGCTATAGACTTTAACACAGTCTACAATAGACCTGGTTACGAACTCCAGAGTGCCGCCATGTCCAGCTTTGACACCTGGATCAAGCAATATAGACCTGACGAAAACTCTCACAACACCAGCATATCCTACTACAACAAAGGGGCAATGCTCGCTACAGCACTAGACCTCAAAATAATAGCGGACACAGAAGGTAAATATTGTCTGGACGATGTCGTAAAAGCAGCTTACCAACAGTTTTACCTTATCGAAAACAGAGGCTTTGAAGAAGAAGAGTTTCAGCTTTTAGCACAAAAAGTGACAGGTGTAGATTTACAGGAAATATTTCAGGCAGCACACAACCTAGAAGAGTTAGACTACAACAAATACTTCAATGCAGTGGGTTATCAATTGATCGACAACAATGCCAATCAGAACAATACAACCTTAGGTATAAAAGTAATACACAGCGATGGCAAAACTATCATAAAACAGGTAGACCGCAATTCGGGAGCTTGGATTGCGGGTTTAAATGTCGAAGACGAACTCATTGCGCTAAATGGTCACCGGATAGACCCGCAAAGTAAAGCGTTTGATTATATACTTTCAAGAGCAAAAGCAGGTGATACCGTAAGCATACTTATTGCTCGCGATGGTTTGATTAGCAATTTGGAGGTCCCAATCCTCTTATCTGACAAGAAAGCATTTAGTATCGAAGCGCTTCCTAATGCGCCAATTACAGCACTTAGCCTTGGTAAAATATGGTTGTCTTTATAAAGACAACCATATTTTTTTAGAACTTATAACGAATCGAGAAACCGAAAGGATCGATCAACCGGATACTAGACTCTTGTATAAAGTCAAAGTAAGGCTTCAGATCCAATGATATGGATAGTGGCGTGGTCGGAATACGATACTCCGCTCCTATGACACCATCAATACTTAAAGCTATCTCAGAATCTGCTGGTATTTTATCTCCATTTGCAGTCGTAAAAGCTTTATACTTATAACTACCTACACTTCCTCCAAACCCATAGTACCACGAAAAATCATCATTAATTGGTTTATGGAATTGATACAAGCCCACAAGCCTAAAACGGTTAGTTCTTGAGTTACTCTGTATACTCATGATTGCCTCCACAGCGCGGTCCGGAGACAGCGTGTATCGATAATTAATACCCGTTGCAGAGCCAAAACGGGCTCCGATTGCATGTTGGCTATCCAATTGTGCAAAACTGTCCTTACCGATAAAAAGCAAAACTGCTACAAATAGAAGATTACGTAAAGTTTGATTCATACTATATTCCAATAAATTTCAAAATTAACACATTTACATTGTAAAAAAAATCACGGTCTACAAACTCCCCCACACGCGTGGGTAGTATACAGGACAGGAGACCTTGTGGTTTAAGTTCCATAGTCTATATAACGCATAAAAATAGAAATAGGTATATCATTACTACCTTTTTAACCATTTTTGATTTCAATTCTTCAAGCCGATTCACTATATTTATAGAAGCCACAGTTTGGGGCACTTATCCATTTGTAAACATCAAAAAAAAGAATATCATGAGCAGTGCAACAAGATTATTCGATTATATAAAGAACAACCAGTCTACTGCAGATCGCGAACTACTACTCGCCAAAAGAGAAGATAAAGGCTGGAAAAAATACAACAAAACGGAAATCATAGAACTGGTAGATTGCCTTAGCAAAGCGATGCTATCCAAAGGACTTCAAAAAGGTGACCGTGTTGCATTGATGTCAGGAAACCGACCGGAGTGGAATATTATAGACTTTGCGTGCAATCAAATCGGGGTAGCACTAGTCCCTTTATACCCCACCCTTTCAGCACAGGACCTATCCTATATCATCAATGATGCAGATGTCAAACTTGTCTTCATCAGTAACGCAGAACTAACAAAAAAAGTAAGTCAAGTTCTTCAAGAAAATCAGCTAGACATTAAAATATACACCTTCGACCCGGTCGATCAACATACAAACTACAGCACATTGATTGACGAGGGCAGAGAATCCAGTATAGACCTCGCACCTCACAATGATGCCGTCACAAAGGATGACCTTCTTACACTAATCTACACTTCGGGCACCACTGGAAAACCCAAAGGGGTATATTTAACCCATCATAACATCATCAGCAATGTAGAAGCCTGTACCCACCTATTGACAGACGATATTACCAAAGCCTTAAGCTTTCTTCCGCTATGTCATATTTTTGAGCGCATGGTAGTCTATCTGTACATATCAAATGGTGTACACGTCTACTATGCTGAAAATTTAGACAATATTGTACAGGATATCAATGATGTTAAACCACAGCTTTTTGCGACGGTTCCACGTGTATTAGAAAAAGTTTACGATAAAGTAATCGAAAAAGGAAAAGCTTTGACCGGAATAAAGAAAGCATTGTTCTTTTGGGCCGTCAATCTTGGACACGAGTTTAAAGAACCTCATGCCAATTCCGCCTTCTACAACTTCAAACTCAGTATTGCCCGAAAACTAATTTTCTCCAAATGGCAGGAAGCCCTAGGTGGCAATATTAAATTCATTATATCCGGAGGGGCAGCCTTACAGGAGCGCCTAGCCCGTGTATTTTGGGCCGCAGGCATAAAAGTACTTGAGGGATATGGCCTTACAGAGACTTCACCGGTAATCGCCGTCAATTCTTGGGATCCCAAAGACGTCAAGTTTGGAACAGTAGGACGTGTACTCAAAAATTTAGATGTCAAAATAGCTTCAGATGGCGAAATCTTAGTAAAAGGGCCTTCTATTTCATCTGGGTACTACAAAAACGATGAAGCGACAAAAGAAGCCATTGACGAACAGCATTATTTTCACACGGGTGATATTGGCGAACTCACTCCAGATGGCTTCCTAAGGATTACGGATAGAAAAAAGGAAATGTTTAAAACCGCTGGCGGTAAATATGTTGCTCCTCAAGTACTCGAAAACAAGCTTATGGAATCAACACTAATTGCACAGGTAATGGTCATCGGAGAAAACCAACGTTTCCCTTCGGCACTTATTGTCCCAGCCTTCGAAGAGCTTGAAAAATACTGCAAATTCAAAGGGATTCCTTACGAATCCAAAGAGAAGGCAATTCAGACTCCACAAATTTTAGAAAAGTACCAGCAGGAAGTTAACAAAGCAAATGCTAACTTTGGACACTGGGAACAGATCAAAAAATTTGTTTTACTTCCTACAGAATGGTCCATCGACAGCGGTGAACTCACACCGAAATTATCGTTGAAGAGGAAAGTCATCATGCAGAAGTTTGAAACAACGATTAAAGAAATCTATGCAGAATAAAAAAGGGCAAGCAAAAAAAAAGAGTTCTATCATCCAAAAATTAAAAGGCTTTGGACAATTGTTACTTGATGCCGGAAATGGATTCATCGATGACAATTGCATGAAACTAAGTGCTTCACTTGCCTATTACACCGTCTTCTCCATAGGTCCATTACTGATTATTCTCGTCTGGGCATTAGGTTTTGTTTATGGCAATCACCTTGAGGGGCCTGATGGGGCCCAAAACACGGTCATGTCCGAATTGACCGATCTACTAGGCCCCGACATATCCAAATTGCTAGAAAGCGCAGTACAGAAGATTTCCTTTGAAAACAAATCCAGTATCGGACTTATTGTAGGTATATCCACTTTAATCGTTACAGCGACGACAATCTTTGTCGACATTCAAAACTCCATAAACACCATTTGGAAAATAAAGGTAAAACCCAAAAAAGGTTGGTTAAAACTAATCATAAATCGACTAATATCATTTTCTATGATACTAGGTCTTAGCTTTCTTTTAATGGCGTCCTTACTTATCAGTAGTGTTATAGGCATTCTCGCTCGACATATAGGCGATCTCCTCGGAGACTGGGACATCCAATTATTAGGCTGGATTAATTCTGGCATTACCTTTATCGTCATTGCAGTCCTTTTTGGTTTCATTTTCGCAGTTTTACCCGATGCCAAGATTCGTTTTCGGGATATCTTGGGAGGAGCAATCTTCACAACCATCCTATTTATGATTGGAAAGTATGGCATCTCGCTCTACCTATCTGTCAATGCGACCGCTACTGCTTATGGTGCAGCAGGCTCTATCATTATACTTTTAGCATGGGTATACTATTCCGCAGCGATACTCTATTTTGGAGCCGAGTTTACGAAAGAATACGCCATCCGCTACGGAAAAGGTATAACTCCAGCCTCATTTGCCGTTCTCGTCAAACAGACAGAATTGGAGATTAGCCCTAGTACAGCGAATAAACAATCACCTCCAAAAGACAATCCTCTTATTTAACTAGAACATGCAGGACAAAAGTGTTCAATACATGCTACTGGCTGGTTTCTTCTTCGCCATGATGAATGTATGTGTCAAATACGTTTCTCATCTCCCGACCTTAGAAGTCGTGTTATTCCGTTCCATCTTCAGCCTCTGCGTTACCTATTACCTATTGCGGAAAAACAACATTCCCCCTTTAGGCAACAACAAAGGCACACTGACCCTACGAGGCATAGCCGGCTGCCTAGGTCTTATTGGCTCCTTCTACACCTTACAGCATATCCCATTAGCTTCTGCCGTAACCATCAATTATCTTTCGCCATTCTTCACAGCGATATTGGGAATATTCATTGTCAAACAAAAAGTTCGTGCAATTCAATTTCTATATTTCGCTATTTCCATAACGGGAGTAATTCTTCTAAAAGGTTTTGATTTTAGAATAAGCACCTTAGACCTCATTATTGGTTTAGGAGCAGCCTTTTTCGCAGGAGTAGCTTACAACATGATCGCCAGAGCCAAAAATGACGAACATCCGCTAGTTATTATATTTTACTTCCCCCTACTGACGATACCTGTTGCCGCAGTGTACTGCCTTTATGATTGGACAACTCCTATTGGTATAGATTGGTTTTATCTCCTA
>JBEBQJ010000251.1:0-5286 GCA_040395455.1 Sphingobacterium yanglingense
CAGACCAATCAATTACTTGCACTCACGGATGACACTTTTGATCGCACGGCTTATACTGATGGGGCTACGCAGGAATGGATACTTGCAACTTCTTCTAAAGGCAACAGAATAGCCTACCAGTGGCAAGCATTCCAGCTACAACAGATATATGCTATATCGACACGCACAGGTGAAAGAAAACTCATAAAATCCGATTGGCAAGGGCAGGCGTTCTTGTCCCCTGATGCCAACTATGTTGTTCTATTTGACGAAACGGAAGGCAATTGGTACAGCCATCATATCCTGAGCGGAACCGAGCAGTGCCTCAACAAAGGTCTGAATGTAAAGTTTGCTGATGAGGAAAATGACATGCCCACAGCAGCATCAGCTTACGGTATCGCGGCTTGGGCCGAAGACAACCTAGGTGTCTATATCAACGACAGATATGACGTTTGGTATTTCTCCCTTGATGGAAAGAAGCAAAAATCTATCACAAATCAGCTCGGAAGGGCTAATAATATTGTCTTTAGACCATTGCTTATAAAAGATGGTACCCCCAGAAACCGAACGGCTAAAATAAAAGAAAACACTGCGTTGCTATTGACTAGCTTTAATGAGAAGAGCAAAGAAAACGGATTTTTCACTGTGTTGCCTTCAAAAAAACAAAACCCGAGAGAAATCCTTCAGGACAAGTTTACGTTCAAAAATTTCAAGGCAGACGAAAAGAACAACATCTATATCTACACCAAAGAGAACTACAACTCGAGTCCAGACCTTTATAGCACTTCTGACTTTAAAGTAGAGCAGCGCCTCACAGATATCAACCCTCAACAACGGAAATACAATTGGGGAACAGCTGAATTAGTAAAATGGACAACACCAAACGGATACCCTGCTGAAGGAATACTATACAAGCCTGAAAACTTTGATCCAAATAAGAAATATCCAATAATCGCTTATTTCTACGAAAAACTATCACAAGGACTGTACAGCTATCAGGCTCCAGCCCCGACCCCATCAAGGCTTAATATTCCCTATTTCGTCAGCAACGAGTACCTTGTATTTGCGCCTGACATCCGATACCAAACGGGGCACCCGGGAAAAGCCGCCGAAGAGTACATCAACTCGGGTATGCGTCACCTCGCAAAAAACAGCTGGGTCGACTCTACCAAAATGGCTATCCAAGGCCAAAGCTGGGGAGGCTATCAGGTAGCCCACCTGATTACGAGAACCAATATGTATGCTGCTGCCTGGACAGGAGCACCGGTAGTCAACATGACTTCCGCCTACGGGGGTATCCGCTGGGGTACGGGTATGTCTAGACAGTTTCAATATGAAAGAACCCAAAGCCGCCTAGGTGCTACCCTATGGGAAGATAGAGATCTGTATATCGAAAACTCACCACTCTTTTTTATGGACAAGGTAAATACCCCTGTAGCGATCATGCATAATGACAACGATGGTGCGGTGCCTTGGTATCAAGGAATTGAAATGTTTACTGCTCTTAGAAGATTAGGAAAACCGGCATGGCTACTCAATTATAATGGGGATGACCACAATTTGATACAACGTCAGAATAGAAAAGATATACAAATCAGACAAAGTCAGTTCTTCGACCACTTCTTAAAAGGAAAACCGGCAGCAGAATGGATAAAATCAGGAGTTCCAGCAACAAAAAAAGGAATAAACTGGGGTTTTAGCACAGAATAACAAAAACCAACCCTACAAAAACCAAACAAAAGCTCTAGAAAATAAAAATTCTAGAGCTTTTTCCATTTATTTTTAAAAAAATAGAAGAAAAATAAAATTATCATCGTATTTTTGAACAACAAAAGACAACAATCGCACAAAAACACAACCAACTCCATAACAAAATGTCAAACATCAGATTCGAATCCGTAAATGCAGCATCTTCTAGGCATGCATTACCCGAAGAAAAGGTCGTAACCAAAAGAGCAACTACTATTTTTGGTAAAAATGTTTTCACCAGTGCAAAAATGAAAGATTTCTTACCCAAGAATACTTTCAAGGAACTAACAAAAGCAATTGAAGAAAGTGGACCAATATCCCGAGAGATTGCTGAATTCATTGCACAAGCAATGAAGACTTGGGCGCTCCAAAATGGTGTATCTCACTATACCCACTGGTTCCAGCCGTTAACAGGGAGTACGGCTGAGAAGCATGATGCTTTTTTTGAACCGGATGAAAATGGCGACGCTATCGAAAAATTCACGGCGGATGCCCTCGTACAACAAGAGCCAGATGCCTCTTCTTTTCCGAATGGTGGTATCCGTAATACATTCGAAGCGCGCGGCTACACCGCTTGGGATCCTTCTTCCCCTGCCTTCATTTACGAATCTGCTGCAGGAAAGACATTATGTATCCCGACAGTTTTTGTTTCCTACACAGGTGAATCCTTAGATTACAAAGCTCCTTTACTAAAAGCAGTAAACGCTATTGATAAAGCCGCGACGGATGTAGCTCAATATTTCGACAAAGCAGTGACGAAAGTAAACACGTCGCTTGGTATCGAGCAAGAATACTTCCTAGTAGACTTATCTTTATACAATGCCCGTCCAGACTTGCAACTGACTGGCCGGACACTTTTTGGCCACATGTCGGCCAAAGGACAACAATTGGAAGATCATTATTTTGGAGCTATCCCTGAACGTGTCTTGGCATTCATGGTTGACTTGGAGAACGAAGCACTTAAGCTTGGAATTCCATTGAAAACCCGCCACAATGAGGTCGCTCCTTCGCAGTTCGAATGTGCTCCTATGTTTGAGGAAATCAATCTCGCCATAGACCACAATCAATTATTGATGAATGTGATGGAACAAGTTGCAATACGTCACAACTTCAAGGTCTTATTACATGAGAAACCTTACTCTGGCGTCAACGGTTCTGGAAAACACAATAACTGGTCGCTGATTACAAATACAGGTATCAATCTACTATCCCCTGGAAAAACGCCGAAGAACAACCTGATGTTCTTGACGTTCTTTGTAAACACAATCAAAGCAGTACACGAATACGCGGATTTATTACGTGCGTCTATTGCAAGCCACAGTAATGACCACCGCCTAGGAGCAAATGAGGCCCCGCCCGCTATTATATCTATTTTCTTAGGTTCGCAACTTGACGAACTATTGGATGAGATAGAATCAGCTCGCGTAGCGAAGAAAGTAAAGTCCGAAGCAAATCTTTGGCACGGTATCCCAAAAATCCCAGAACTAAAATTGGACAACACGGACCGTAATAGAACTTCCCCTTTTGCGTTCACAGGTAATAAATTTGAATTTCGCGCGGTAGGTTCTTCAGCCAATTCTGCATTACCAATGACGGTATTAAATGCAATAGTCGCGGCACAATTGATAGAGTTCAAAGCAGAAGTAGATAAACAGATTAAAAAGGGAACGAAAAAAGACTTAGCAATCCTCAATGTACTTCGCAAGTATATTAAAGATTCTAAAGCTATTCGCTTCGAAGGAAATGGATATAGTGACGAGTGGGCACAAGAGGCTGAATTGAGAGGTTTATCCAATATCAAATCGACACCAAAATCTCTGGATATCTATGTCAAAGAAGAGACGATTGCTCTTTTTGAGAGACTAGGCATTTACTCTAAACGGGAATCTGAGGCAAGACACGAAATTCTATTAGAAAACTTCTATAAAAAACTACAAATAGAAGCCCGTGTTATTGGAGAAGTTGTAAATAGCCAAATCGCACCAGCCTGCTTCACCTATCAAAACGAACTAATACAAAATGTCAGAGGTTTGAAAGATCTTGGTTTGGCTAAAGAAGCTTATTCCTCGCAATTAAATCTTGTGGAGCGTATTTCTAAACATGCAAATACCATCCTAGAGAAATCCGAAGAAATGCGTCAAGCACGTAAAAAAGCGAACACTTTTGAAGACGTACGTGAAAAAGCAATAGCATACGATGAAATCGTCAAACCATATTTTGATGAGATACGCTATCATGTCAATAAATTGGAGAAGATAGTTGACGACTCAAAATGGCCATTACCGAAGCTTCGCGAACTGCTGTTTATCCACTAGTCACTAACCCTACATCATATTGAATTCTAAGGCGCCTCAAAAACAGGCGCCTTTTTTCCTTAAAGTGTCTATTCTATTGATTCAACATTCCCCCTCCTCTTCGTTCTGTTCATTCCGGTTGCTGATTCAATGGAATCGTGAAAGCTTTATTGCTATCCACGCAAATTTGACCACTATTTAGTCGAATTACCACGATTATCTTTGGTATTATTCATATAAAAATGGTTTATTTGAGATTTATTACTATTTTTCCTCACTAAACAGTACACGCAAATGAAAACGATAGGTATAATTCCCGCACGATACGACTCCTCCAGATTTCCTGGCAAGCCTTTGGTAGATATTGGAGGGCTTAGTATGATACAGCGCGTATACAATCAGGCCAAACACGCGTCGTCTCTAAGTGAAGTCATTGTTGCTACAGACGACCAACGAATATACGAGCATATCAAGAGTTTTGGAGGAAATGTTGCAATGACAAAGCCAGAGCATCAGTCTGGTACCGATCGCTGTGCTGAAGTCATGGAAAACATTCAAGGATTTGACGTCGTTATAAATATACAAGGAGACGAACCTTTTATCGATCCACAACAAATAGATCTATTAACGACCTGCTTTGAACGTCCCCAAACCCAGATTGCTACATTGGTGCGCAAAGTCGAAAGTTCTGAAGAGTTATTCAATGAAAACAAACCGAAGGTCGTATTGAGTAAAAATGGAGAGGCCATTTATTTCTCTAGACAGACCGTACCTTTTTTAAGGGGAGCAAAAAAAGAAGACTGGTTAAAACTTAGACCTTATTACAATCATATTGGCATCTACGGTTATCGTGTAGATGTACTAAAGGAAATAGCTAACCTACCCTATTCAGATTTGGAAGCGATGGAAGCACTAGAGCAGTTACGTTGGCTAGATAATGGGTTCAGGATTAATACAGCAATATCCAATCATACGAACGACGCGATAGATACTCCTGAGGATTTACAACAGATTATTCAAAAATATTTCAAGAGTTGAGGCTAAAAAATATTAGCCTCAAAACTATCGATGCTGTTCATATCGTATTTGAGTTCCCAAGCCATCCAATACAACATCATGCAACTTCTCCATTTCTTGGTAAGCCTGAATCAGCTGATTGAACTGTGCAATAGTGCGCGTTCCTATTAATGCACTACAAACAGCGGCATCCCTTAAAACATAAGCTAGCGCTACTGCACTGGATGACACCCCATATGCATAGGCT
>JBEBQJ010000252.1:0-4896 GCA_040395455.1 Sphingobacterium yanglingense
CTAATCTGTAGTTTGATGGATGCAAATCTTTTTTCATTTTATCTTATGATTACTACTATATATTCAACAATTGAGGTGCAAAGATAATCTATTTAACATCAAAATGCAAAATATTATTTATCCACACCCTATTAATTATCCACCTATTAATGAAGCGAACCCTTAATAAGGGACAAAAGTAACAATATTTTAAAATATAAGAACATTATTAAATCTTTTTTTATCTACGTTTTTGCTATTTTTGCTCTTTAAACACAATCCCCCTTAAACAAAGTAACATATCGGTGTGATTGAGTTTTTCAGGGCCAAACGGCTCACATACATTTCTCAAAAAAAAGAACAAATGAGTATTGCATTATCCGAACAGGAATTACAGCGTAGACAAAATCTACAAGGCATTATTGACCTAGGTATTAACCCCTTCCCTGCCGATGAATTCAAGGTGAATGTTACTGCTGCTGACATATTGGAAAACTACGAGCGCGATAAGATCAACTATAAGCATATTTCAATCGCTGGCCGTATTATGAGCCGCCGCATTATGGGAAATGCATCTTTCATCGAACTGCAAGACACTACTGGACGCATCCAGGTATACGTAAAAAGAGATGACCTTTGCCCTGGAGAGGACAAGTCCTTATACAATACACTATTTAAAAAACTTTTAGATATTGGTGATATCATCGGTATCGAAGGCTTTGTATTCACAACACAAAGTGGTGAAATATCTGTACATGCAGAAAAACTAACTGTACTCACCAAATCTTTACGTCCTCTTCCTGTAGTAAAAGAAGCCGAAGGCAAAACTTTTGATGCTTTTACCGACCCAGAACAACGCTACAGAATGCGTTATGTAGACCTGATTGTAAACACACAGAACAAAGATATATTTGTCAAACGTACGAAGCTTTTTAACGCCATGCGTCAATTTTTCAATGATGCTGGCTATATGGAAGTAGAGACCCCAGTCTTACAAGCTATCCCGGGAGGAGCAGCAGCAAGACCCTTCATCACACACCACAATGCTTTAGATATTCCATTATATCTACGTATTGCTAATGAATTGTACTTAAAGCGTCTAATTGTTGGTGGGTTTGATGGAGTATACGAGTTTTCCAAAAACTTCAGAAACGAAGGAATGGACCGTACCCACAATCCAGA
This sequence comes from Sphingobacterium yanglingense, assembly GCA_040395455.1. Taxonomy (GTDB): domain Bacteria; phylum Bacteroidota; class Bacteroidia; order Sphingobacteriales; family Sphingobacteriaceae; genus Sphingobacterium; species Sphingobacterium yanglingense_A. Next base: position 1,162 of record JBEBQJ010000252.1, read on the forward strand.
ATTCACCGCAATGGAAATATATGTAGCCTACAAAGACTACAATTGGATGATGAATTTTACGGAAAGACTTTTAGAGCACTGTGCTCAACAGGTCAACGGTAACACGAAGACCGTATTTGGCGAACATCAAATTGACTTCAAAGCGCCATATCCACGCGTCACTATGACTGATGCCATCAAACAGTTTACAGGTTTTGATATCACAGGGAAGACTGAAGATGAGATCCGTATCGCTGCAAAAGGAATGGGGATTGACGTAAACGATACAATGGGTAAAGGCAAGCTAATCGATGAAATCTTCGGCGAAAAATGCGAAGGCAACTTCATTCAACCGACATTCATTACGGACTATCCTGTTGAAATGTCGCCGCTCACAAAAAAACACCGCAATAACCCAGAACTAACGGAGCGTTTCGAACTAATGATATGCGGAAAGGAAGTCGCCAATGCGTATTCAGAGTTGAATGACCCTATTGACCAACGTGAACGCTTTGAAGAGCAACTACGTCTTTCAGAAAACGGAGATGACGAAGCAATGTTTATCGACCAAGATTTCCTTAGAGCACTAGAGTACGGTATGCCTCCAACTTCCGGACTCGGCATCGGTATGGATAGACTTATCATGTTCCTAACGAACAATGCTTCTATACAAGAAGTTCTCTTCTTTCCACAGATGCGTCCTGAGAAAAAAGAGGCAACAATAGAGCTCGGTCCCGATGAAAAAGCGGTATTAAACCTACTAACAGAAGAACGACAATCCTTAGGTGAAATCAAGGAACAATCCGGTCTGAGTGGCAAAAAATGGGATAATGCCACCAAAAGTCTAAGACAAAAAGATATTATAGACGTTATTATCGAAGGAGATAATAAATACATAACAAAGAAGTAAATTACTAAAAGCCGTGCTTTCTTCAAAAAGCACGGCTTTTTTACTAAACAATTTAATCTCAATAAGACCTCAGCGCCGCACCTATGATAAGATTTTTTTTATACAGCCTTTCCACGATTATCCTACTCCTATCAAGCTGTAATACTCCTCTAGAAAAAGGAGAAATACTACCATTTTCAGATGCAGGTGCTGTTTGGGAAAACCTTCATATGAAAAATGATTTTCATGAAAAGCGCATCGCACTAAAAGGATACATCGATCTCGAAAACCTCAGAATACGGGGAAAAGAGTTTCATTGTCAATTGGTAGACAAACAAGGAAAACACCTATCACACCTCTTCATTAAGAAAAGCAACAAAAACTCCTTAAAACTGGATATAAAAAACGAAGAAAAAGTGAACAACCTTCACTATATCGATATTGACTACCTTAACAGCTACATACTGGACAATGAAGGAGAAAACCTCCCACTAAGCCAAAACATATTGGTTTCCTTTGATATAAAATACAGTAAAAATGCGAAAACAGATTCATTTGTCCTATCAGAAGCTACGGAAGATGGAGCACATCCTTTCTTTAAAGAATTTGCAAAAAAGGGACAACAGTATTATTTTTTTCACGCGGACAACATTCGGATTGACAAAATATAACATATTCTTATTTATCGAATAAAAAACAATCAAAAAAACATTTCAATAATAATTTTCATTTTTTTCTCCAGCCTGTAGCTTTTTTAAAAAAGACACCGTTATAACCATATAACAAAGCATAGAAAAGATGAAAACACAAACTATTAAATTATTCTTCATTGCGCTTCTAAGTGTATCCGTCCTAAGTGGATGTCTTAAAGATAACGACAATATAAACGACCTTCCAAGAGCTTTCCTTTTAATGGTCAATGCCTACACACCAAGCCCCTCTGTTATCCACGCTGTAGACAACAACAACCTACAATCATGGTACGACCCGTTAAAATATAGCACATACAGACCAGCACCAGGATACTTATATGTAGGAAATCGCAAAATTAAAACTATATTACCCGAAAATAAGGTTCTAATCGACACCGTTTATACCTTCAAAGACAAATCAACTTACACTTCTTTCGTTTTCGGAACTTCGGAACAGCCGAAACAAATCATAACCGATGACAAGGCCATAGAAAACTTAGGCAATAAAGCAGCCGTACGCTTTTTTCACCTAGCAAACAACACCCCGAAAGTCAATGTCTACTTGGACACTAAAGAATCTCCAATCTTTAGCAACAGGGAAATTGAAGGCGAATTGTCAGGCGAAAATGCTAAACACGCTGACTTTACAGCGCAAAAAAGCGGGAAAATAAACATCATCATCACGGACGAAAACAACAATACGCTGATTGAAAAATCCAAGGATCTAATCGCTGGAAAATACTACAGCATTATATTGACAGGTGACAAGAACTCTACCGAAAAACCCTTATACATAGGCTTTGTAGAACAATAGTAAAATTCCATTTTAGTTAACACGGAGGTATGCCCATATAGGCATACCTTCTTTCATTTCTACCCTATAAGGGTGATAGACAACCAAAAAAAAGGACCCTCATCTTGAGAATCCTTTTACCTGTGCACTCCAAGGGAGTCGAACCCCTAACCTTCTGATTCGTAGTCAGATGCTCTATCCAGTTGAGCTAGGAATGCATTCACCTAAAACATCAGACTTGTTCCGTTTTGGTGATGCAAATATCAGTACTTTTTTCATTATTTCAAACATTTTAACACCTTTTTTTACAACAAAACTCTTATTTTTTTTATATATTGCTGATAGTAACAGAATTACATTTCCATTTTTTATGACAGAACGCACCATCCGTAGTAATAAAATCAGGACAGAAGACATTAGTCTATCCTATCATATCAAAAAGGCAACCGAAAAAGAAAGACGTACGATTATATTTTTACACGGCTTCCCTTTCAACAAAAACTCTTGGAGACCTCAATTAGAATCACTAGAAGACGACATTACAGGTATCGCCGTGGATGTTCGCGGTCACGGGCTATCCACCAGCGGACATGGATTTTTTAGTATTGATGTGTTCGCAAAGGATATCATAGCGCTACTTGCCAAATTGGAGCTTGAAAAAGTAACACTTTGCGGTGTCTCAATGGGGGGATATATCGCACTACGTATCTATCAATTAATTCCAGACAAAATAGAAGGACTCATCCTATCGGATACCCACCACAAAGCGGACGACAACACAGCCAAACAAAAACGTTTTGATAGTATACAAGCCATCCTGAGACATGGCAGAAGACCATTTGCCTTAGGATTTATAGACAATCTCTTTGCAAAGAAAAATGAGGAGGAAAACGAAGATGCTATAGAATTGATAAAAAGTAGCATTCGACGAAATTCAATCCAATCGATATGCGCTACCTTACTGGCGCTAGCGTCTCGAACGGACAGTACGGATATGCTGGATAGCATCAAGATTCCGACACTCCTCATCCGGGGAAGGGAAGATAAAATCACACCAAAAAATCTAATGGAAGAAATGAGCCAGCGTATACCTAATGCTGTATTCGTAGAAATAGAGGATGCGGGACACCTCCCGAACCTGGAGCAACCATTGGCTTTTAATAAACATATGAACAGTTTTCTCCTTCGGTAAGGAGAAAACTGTTCATAGAGGGATTAAACCAATTCCTCTATGGTCAATGCGCCAACCGTTAAATTGCTGCGTGGATCAATCAATATAGCCCGCGAATTTACAGCGAGTTCATTATTCAGGTCAAAAACGACCTCGTCCGCTGCCTTTACGACAACCCTTCCGATATCATTTAATCCTATACAATCGTCAT
>JBEBQJ010000253.1:0-4860 GCA_040395455.1 Sphingobacterium yanglingense
TTAGGCGGAACGTTTTTGAAAAGAGTGGGAGACTACTTAGAAAACTGGGATAAAGATCGAGAGATTTAATCTATAATAAACAAAAAGCCTATGCTCTGCATAGGCTTTTTGTTTGTGTAGCCTTTTTATAATTGGTATATTTCGGTTGTAAAATAAATATCCGCCCTATGGAGACGATAAAGCCATTTGTTGATTTTGCATTAAGTTGGTATTGGGTTCCATTGGCAATCCTGTATATTGGGGTTATCAGTGCTATACTAATTGAGAATCGGAATCCTACTAAAACTATTGCTTGGATTTTGGTGATTATATTCCTCCCCTTTATAGGTCTTATTTTGTACTATTTCTTTGGACAAAAATTTGTAAAAGTCCAAAAGATAAAGAAAATTAATAAGCAACAGGCATTACGTTTGGAAAAGCAATGGGAGTTGCTGGATCCGCTGATGGAATCTTTTATAGAAGATATACATGAGGAGATTGGAGATCTGTCTAAGGTGTTTCGATTGATGAAACGAGAACGATTGTCGTCACCTACATTGAACAATGATGTTCGACTTTTAATCAATGGCGAAGAGAAGTTTGCAGCTTTGAAAGAGGACCTTCGAGCAGCTAAGCATTCCATCCATATGGAATATTATATTTTCCAACCCGATCATGTGGGGTTGGAAATTTTGAATATTCTGGAGGAGAAGGCGGCAGAAGGAGTGGTAGTCCGCTTGGTTGTGGATAGTTTTGGGTCTCCTGATTTGGTCAAATATATGCGCCGCGCAAAGGCGTCGCGTATTGATTTTCATCCTTTTCTCCCTGTGACATTTACTTCTTTAGCTAATTCGAATTATCGTAATCACCGTAAAATTGTCGTCATTGATGGTAGGGTGGGCTATATCGGCGGAATCAATATATCAGACAGGTATAGCAATACTTCAGCGAATAGAAAGGCAGCATATTGGCGTGATATTTCACTGCGTATCGAGGGGTTGGCTATTAACATGTTACAGATTAATTTTTGGAGCTCTTGGAACCAGACGGATGGTTCTCCTTTTCTTCTGGAGGATGGTTATCTACATATGATAAAAATGCATAAAGAGTCTCGTGGCGATGCCGGAGTTGGTTTTGTATCGAGTGATCCTGCGTCAGTAGGTCCTTATAATATGGAAGCGATGCTGATTGCCATAGGTGAAGCGAATCAACATGTACGCTTGTGTACGCCTTATTATATTCCGAGTGAGGAACTGGAGAGGGCTTTGATTGTTGCTGCTGCTTCGGGGGTGAAGGTGGAGTTAATGATACCGTCTACTTCGGATTCTTATTTTGTGCAGCATGCCTCTTTCTCTTTTTTAAAACCGCTGCTTGAAAGGGGAGTGGATGTTCTATTGTACAAGAAAGGATTTCTGCATGCAAAAACGATGACGGTAGATGGTAAAATGACATTTATTGGAACCGTCAATTTAGATATAAGAAGTTTTTATATCAATTATGAAATCGCGGCTGTGGTTTCTGATACTTCGCTATGTTTGCAGGCTGAACAGCTTTTTGATTCGGATAAATTAGATTGTGATATTTTGACTTTGGAAGACTGGATGAACAGGCCACGGTGGAAACGTGGTGTAGATTCGGTCTGTAGATTAATGGCTCCATTGTTATAGGAGGGGGCTACGAAAGCATGGCTGACTGCGCAGGCCTGTGCATATCTGAAAATGTGTTAAATTACCTGCTTAATTTTCGTATTTCAGGCGGATAAAAGGTAAAAATATTTATCTTTAGCTAAATACGCTTTTGATAAAAACCGAGATAGCGGGTTTAATACAATTTATTAGATGAAAAAGATATATCCTATTTATTCCGTATTCCTATTACTTTTATTTGTTCAGATGGTACAGGCGCAAGAAGTGCCTCGAATTCCTATCAATACGGTTGTAGATCGTGTGCAGAAATACTTTGGTGTGTATCCTTTGGAGAAGGTGCATGTACATTTCGATAAACCCTATTACGCAGTAGGGGATACACTTTGGTTCAAAACTTATCTTTACCATAATCCTGTGGCTTACGACCCAAGTAAGATTGCATATGTCGATGTAATTAATGGTCGTGATTCCTTGATTCAGACATTGCGTATTCCTTTAAAGAATAATGTGGGTTCTGGTCACTTTGTTCTTGATCCACAGGTTATGAAGCAGGATAACTATCGTTTTAGAGCCTATACGAAATGGATGATGAATTTTGATGTAGGCTACTTCTTTAATAAGATAGTAACGGTGGGAGATGCTATCAATAAAAAATTAGCTTCGGAGATTACGTATATCCCTGAAGGGAATAAAACGAAAGCTACGATTCAATTCCGCGATTCTAAAGGGGCTTTGTTGAGTAAAAAGAAGGTAAACTGGGAAGCGATAGATGGCTGGGATCCTTTCGATAAGGGGAAATCTGAGACGGATGATATGGGGCGGGTGACAATCTCTTTTTCCTCGAAAGATAAGGAGATGCTTAAAAAAGGACGTCTAATCGTAAAAGTGGATGGCGAGTCTTCTATGGTAGGAGATTTTCCGTTAAAAAATGCATTGGCAGAGTCATTGGATGTGCAGTTTTTTCCTGAGGGTGGCGACTTGTTGGCTGGAGTGGCAAAGAATGTTGCGTTTAAGGCTGTGGACACTGAAGGGAAGGGGGTGAAGATTAAGGGTAAGATTATCGATAGTAAGAAGAAAGCTGTGTTAGAGTTTGCTGATCTAGGACTAGGGATGGGGTATTTTAACTTGTTGCCTAATCTCGGCGAACACTATAAAGCGGTGGTTTCTGTTGAGGGCGGAGCTGAAAAAACTTTTGATCTCCCAGAGGTGAAGTCTGATGGAATCAATGTGGTTATTACTAAAGTCGATGCTGAAGCTATACAGGTCGGTTTGGTAAGTGGTGATAGTTATTTTCCAAGTATCGAGAATCAGCCTTTTTATATTTTTGGACAAATGAACGGGCAACTGATCTATGGTGCCCAGGCGACGATGAAGAATGCAAGTTTAGCTTTATCAGTACCCGTCAAGGATTTACCAAATGGAATTATACAATTTACGTTGATGAGCCCTCAGGGTAAGGCATTGAGTGAACGACTTGTGTTTTATGATCTTGCTGAGAATCTGACTATCGCAGTAAAGTCTGATAAGGCTAACTACATGAAGAAAGAGAAGGTAACGTTAGCAATTAATAATATTACGACGGAGAAACTGGCCAGTTCATTGTCCGTATCGGTAATCGATGAGACAAAGGTTCCTTATGATGACCATCAAGAGAATGGTATTTTGAGTAGTCTCCTGTTGACTTCGGATTTGAAAGGGTTTGTCGAGAAGCCGGGTTATTATTTTGATAAAGAGGTCGCTAATAGAAAGCAGGCTATGGACGCATTATTGATGACTCAAGGCTTCCGTCGTTTTAGTTATGATGAACTGGTTGCCGAGAAATATCCACAAGTCAATTTTATGCCGGAACAAGGAATAACGATTAGTGGTACTTTAAGACTGAATACAGGAAGACCTTATCCCAACGGAGGATTACTATTGTCAATACCTGCTCGTGCATTACGAAAAGATGCGTACACGGATAAGGATGGTCGATTTGTTTTTCAGGATCTGAATTTTCCGGATTCGGTGAAGGTAACTGTCAATGCGAGAAGCAACGATAACTATAGAAATCTGGTCATTAATTTGGACCAATCGTATTATCCTGAAATTGATAATAATAATCCCTATAAAGCGAATGATATCTTAAATATAGATAAGCAAATGGTAGATTATTTGGCCAACAGTAAAAATGAATTTAGAACGTCTAATCTTATTGATGAGGTAACGGTAACGGCCTCTCGAAAAGAAGTGCGTACAAGTAAGGAGTTTTCTGCGTTGTCGGGACTTTCTATGGCTGATCATCGCATTGAAGGTGATCGTCTGAGTGGTTGTAATGTGTTGACAATGTGTTTAAGTACGCTATTGACGGGAGTGACCTACGATAGCCAGACTTTGAAATATTATTTGACCCGTAGCTATAATCAAGGCAGTCGGGTTCCTGTGCAATTCTTCCTGAACGGGATGCCTATTGATGAGAATACGCTTAACTCTATTGTTCCTATGGAGATTGAAGCGATTGAGATTTTTAATAGGGATGATTTAGGGACTGTTAGCCGCCTTTATCAAAACGATGGTGTAGTCTCTATCATCACGAAGAAGGAGAAGCCTAAAGGTCCCCGTATGACATTAGCACAGATAGAAGCTTTACTTCCGAAAGCGAATGTGGTAGATTTATATCCGTTGGGTTATATCAAAGAGCGTAAGTTCTATGTGCCTAAGTATGATACAGATCAAAGTAAGTCGACTAATGATTATAGAACAACGGTATATTGGAACCCGGATGTTATGATCGATGAAACTGGGACGATATCCCTTGACTATTTCAACGCGGATGGCAATGGTAAATATAAAGTGGTTGTTGAAGGTATAGATAATGCTGGCAGAATCGGACGGACGGTGTATTATTACAATGTAAAATAAAAAAGAAAGGGAGCTACAGGCTCCCTTTCTTTTTTATACTCTAATAGATCGAATTTTCGTTAGGATTTTCTGGTCAAACAGATTAAGTAATACACCTAGCAATATAATACCTATGGCAACGAAACTCATGGTACTGAAACTTTCGTCAAAGAGGAAGTAACCAAAGCCTAAAGCGTATATTACCCCTAGGTAATTTAGACTGGCCACTTTTGCCAGGTTAGCAGTTTGGTAGGAAAGGGTCATATAGTATTGGGCTAGCTGTGTGAAAATGCCGATCAATAGGAGATAAAACCAATCTATACCAATAGGAGTTGTCCAATCATAAAGGCAGTAC
>JBEBQJ010000254.1:0-4823 GCA_040395455.1 Sphingobacterium yanglingense
GGAGATATCATGGTTATCGACAAGAGCATCCGACCGGCCGATGGCATGATAGCCGTTTGTTATCTCGATGGCGAATTTACAGCCAAGCGTATCCGTATTCTTAAAGATTGCATGCAGCTCGTACCTGCGAATCCGGATTATCCGGTCATCACTGTCACTGCCGACAATGACTTTGTCATCTGGGGAATTGTGACTTATATCATCAAGTCCGTATAGCCATGTATGCCCTTATCGATTGCAATAACTTTTATGCCTCCTGCGAGCGCGTATTCCGTCCAGATCTTAACGGTAAACCCATCGTGGTACTGAGTAATAATGATGGCTGCGTCATCGCGCGGAGTAATGAAGCCAAAGCCTGTGGAATACCTATGGGGGCGCTCGCTTTTCAATTTCAGGCTTTATTTGAGCAACATAACGTTAAGGTCTTCTCGGCCAATTTCGCACTCTATGGCGATATGAGCCATAGAGTAATGACCATCTTGGGCAATTATTGTACCGAGCAGGAGATCTATAGCATTGACGAGTGTTTTATGAAGCTAGCTGGTTATGATTATATCGATCTCAAGCGTTATGGCGAGCAGATGAGAGAAGAGGTATTCCGTAGTACAGGTATTCCCATATCAGTAGGTATAGCACCTACCAAAGTCTTGGCCAAAGTCGCCAATCGTATCGCTAAGAAATATCCCATAGAGTCAAGAGGCTGCCACCATATCCAAACCCAGCAACAGATAGACAAGGCGCTCAAATGGCTGGATGTCGAAGACGTATGGGGCATAGGCCGCAGGCATGCTATGCGTTTATTTAAGCTTGGCATCGATAGTGCATACGATTTTGTACATATGGATTCCAAATGGGTGCAAAAGCATATGTCTATAGTAGGGCTACGGTTGCAACGTGATTTATCCGGTATCCCTACTTTAGATCTAGACCCCGTGGAGGCAAAACAAAACATAGCCACTACCCGGAGTTTTGATAACAACTATACTGACTACGAAACAATAAAAGAACGGGTCGTAACCTTTGCTGCGTCCTGCTCCGAAAAGTTGCGCAGACAGAATAGCCACTGCTGTTCCTTGACCGTGTTCCTACTCACCAATAAACATAGGCAGGACCAAAAGCAGTACAACCCCAGTATCACCATAGATCTGCCCTTTGCCACCAACTCAGCGATCGATCTGGGACACTATTCAACCATAGCACTCAAAAAGATATACCGAGAAGGGTTCGGCTACAAGAAGGCGGGCGTCATAGTGCAAGACTTCACGCCGGCCGATACGGAACAGACCACCCTCTTTATCGGGCGGGACAAACGACACGACAAGCTTATGCAGGCATTTGATAAAATCAACAAACAATATGGGCAGAATATGGTACGCTTGGGCGCACAGGGCAAGCGTATGTGGCGCATGAAGCAGGAGTGGCTATCACCGCGGTACTCTACCGATATAGCAGATATTATCACGATCCGGGTTTAAAAATGAATCACCTCAATGATGTTGAACTTATTATGACCCTACCTGTTATAAATACGTAATAATATTACTATGACTTTCCAGGATAGAATAAAAGAGCTGAACGAGCGCTATGGATTTATATCCAAAAATAAAGATTTTCCTTTCAGTTTTTCGCCAGAGCGTATAGCCGTGCGTCATGAGGCCCTGCTCCGAAAAGACAGGGAGCTGTACAGAGTATACCTGGAGATGCAATATCCGGAACATCTTGATGTCGAGCTCGCGCTTTATCAAAACTTTTCAGTACAATACCTTTTCCTTTGTAGGATATGACTATCTTCCCAATGCCTTCCGACGCTCTATCTCAGCCTGTAGACTTTGGAACCATTCCTGGTACACACGAGGTTCATAGATCATCTGCTCCTTGTTTTCTTTATTCACCTGGCCCCAGTAGCCATTACGACTTGTTTCAGCCCCCTCATACATAGAGATTTTGACCTCCGTCACCTCATCATTCACACCCTCCACATAAAACATAGCCTTAGACGTATTGGCATCCTTAGACGTACCCGTCCAGAATCGTTGCGACGCAGCATTCTTATTTTCGATACGTTTGTTCGCATTGATCAATCCCGTTTCCCGATCAGCACGTTCCACCATATAGCTTTCAGATTGCAGCAAGCTAATAATAGATTTGAAAACCATTTCTTGGCTAGAATCAAACTGCTTAGTAGTCATCATTTTCACTTCAGCAGGTGTACGTGTCACCATCTGTGTAGCACACGAACTCAATACAGCTACAGCAATCAATAGGGTAATAACTCTTTTCATATTTTTCTAAAAAATCTAATAAACAATAAAACAGGAAGCGACAACTCTTAGAAAGCCGTAGCAACCACCGAATAATCCGACACGACATCATTCGCATCAAACGTAATGATCAAATCAAAGGACCTGCTACTGCTGCTCTGGCTAGCGCGCTCGCCCGCAAAGAAATCTGTCGATCCCGCCTTCTGCTCCACCGACATACGGTTGTAGCTCCATACCTCTAGATTCGATTTATTCTTAGAGACCAGGTTTGGAGAGCCAAAAAGTTTAAGGATTTCATCTTGCGAAGTTTCCCCCTTGATGACCTTTGACTTTACAATTCCCATGGTCAGATTACTCTTTTGCGCATTACCTTCCGTACCATACTTGTAACTATTACAAGAAGAAAGCGATAACACGAATAAAGCTGAAAGTAGTATTTTATACATAGTTTAAAATTTTGGCAAACATATTTAATACAGATAATTAATATTTACGGCATCCCGTAAGTGTAAATGAAAACATCTCCGTATCATAGCGCAAAGGTTAGAACTAACAATGCATCCTATGTACACAGTACAAGATTTATCTGTGCACATACAATACACACATTATATGTATCTTAGCTTTCTAAGACCAATACAATTAAAATGGCCACCAATAAACACGCGATAATCCGTTACGAAGCACTAGACAGATGTTTTTCCAATAAAGGCAAAAAGTTCTTTATAGACGATCTCATAGCTTATGTTTCCGACGCACTGAAAGATTATACCGGCACCGATAGCAGCATATCCAGAAGGCAGCTATTCAAGGATATCGATTTCATGCGCAGCGAGGCAGGATTTCGAGCACCGATAGGAAGTATAAAAGAAGGCAAAAAGACCTATTACCGCTATCAGGATAAAAACTATACGATGGCCATGCAGCAAATCAATCCCGTAGAAGCCGAGTTATTAAAGACCACCTTAGAAATGCTCGGCCGATTCAAAGGACTGCCTCAATTTGATTATGTTCAGGAGCTCGCCCTAAAGCTCAAGAAGAGTTTTCAATTAGAAGATCTGGAACACAGCATATACTTCGATCAGAATGAATACTTACGTAACCTTCATTTACTAGGAGAGATACTCAAACTAATCAACCAAAGGCAAGTCTTAAACATCACATACAGATCGTTCAACCAAGCAGAAGAGGAAGATGTGGTAATTCATCCCTATTTTCTAAAGCAGTACAACAAACGCTGGTTTCTATATGGGCAATGCCAAGGTTTCGACAGCTGGACCAGCCTAGCACTCGATCGCATTCAGGATATCACTATCGATGAAGACGCGAACTTTATTCCCTGCAATGGATCAGCAGACGACTACTTCGAAGATATTATCGGCGTCAGTAAGCCCGTTGATGCACAGTGCCAACACGTCACTATAAAGGTCAACAAATCACTATGGCCCTATATAGATTCTAAACCCTTGCATCCATCACAAACTATAGTCGAGCGAGCAGCAGCTTATCACGTTATCCAATTAGATATTATCCCCAACTATGAGTTCTACGCGCAGATACTCAGTTTTGGCCCTTCCGTAGAAGTCTTAGCACCGAAGCAAGTGCGCGATGCTGTTAGTGATAAAATCGAAGAAAGTTTAAAGTCTTATCGATAAACCTTTTTTATACGCTATCTAAAACCTATGAACATCCAGTGCACAGGTGTAGCGTATATTTGAAATATTAATCAATAAATATGTGAAGTTATGAGTACAAAAATCAATGTAGAACTTTTTTGCGCGACCTGCGGTCAATCTGACTTTGAACACAATGAGGACAAGTCTTGGATTAAATGCAATAATTGTAATAGGGAATATACCGGAGGTGTAGATGAACTTCTTGAGTACAACCAAAATCAAGTAGACGCTGCTTTAGAGCAAGAAGCTCAGAAATTATTAGATGTTTTTGCTGAAGACATGGAGACTAAATACAAGAATAATAAACACATTAAATTCAAAAAATAATGGGAGTTGAAGGTTACTCGCTAGTATTATCTACACTAGCTATCATTGGAACTGCTATTACTTATTTCAAGCATGATCGTAAAATAAAAAGACAGCAGATTGAACTGAATGAATATCAACTTAAAAAGAACACTGAAGAGAAGTTGAATATAAAAAAAGCAGAACTTGGTGTGAATTTTTATAGACAAGGTGGGGAAGGGAAACTAAAAATATTTAATAAAGGTCAAGTTCAAGCTAGAAATATACGTGTAGAATTTGACAAAGAATACAAGTATTTCGTCAATGATAATCCCTTTCCAGTAGAATTTATACATCCACAAAGATCTCTAGAAATAACGATTAGCTTAAATAAGGATACCCCTAATTCATTTGGAATTACTATTACATGGGATGACGATTTTGCAACAAATAGAACGGTTGTAGATAATATTCAAACAAATTAATTATAGTTATCTTTACCCAGCATAAAAAACAAAGCAGATTAACCCCATATAGATGATTACTGGAGAAATAAAATCCCAAATAGATAAAATATGGAATGACTTCTGGACAGGAGGAA
>JBEBQJ010000255.1:0-4752 GCA_040395455.1 Sphingobacterium yanglingense
ATTTTTACAATGTTATTCGCAAACGACCAATTATTACTATTTATTCGCCCCAAAAACAAAACACGGGAAGAATTTAAACTCTTCCCGTGTCATTATTTAATATGGTGTGTAAATATTAATTACTAATGTTTTACATCCATTTCGTCGACGTACTCTTCGTTCGGCACATAATCTGCCACAATCAATTCTTTGTAGTTGACATCTTCACCTTTACCAAAACGTCGTTGTAAACTATCAAAAAGAGAATACACGACAGGGACAACTACCAACGTCAAGAACATCGAGGACAAAAGCCCTCCAATAATAACAATCGCAAGTCCCCTATTTGTATCCGCAATACCTCCTGTCGCCATAGCGATAGGTATCATACCAAACACCATGGCTATCGTCGTCATTAAGATCGGACGAAGACGGGCGTGGTTGGCTGCAACGAGTGCATCATGAGTTGTTGCTCCGGAAGCTTTCTTGTGGTTAGCGAAATCGACCAAAAGAATAGCGTTCTTAGCGACCAAACCAATCAACATGATAATACCTAGGATCGTAAATATATTCAACGTCTGGTTGGTCAATGCTAATAACAGTAACGCACCAATAAATGATAGCGGAATAGAAAACAAGACCACAAATGGTGTTGCAAAGTTGTCATACAATGCTACCATCACTAAATACACCAAGATAATAGAGGCCAAAAGAGCGACTCCTAATGTTCCAAAACCCTCCTCTTGGTTTTCCATATTTCCACCCCACATGGTAGCTACTCCGGTCTTCTTAGGCAACTTATCAAATTCTGCTTGCCATTCTTGTGCTACAGTACCAGCTGGACGACCTATCACCTGTGCCTTTACAGCTACTGAAGGCGTTTTATCCCGTCTCTCTAACAATGTCGGCCCAGAGCCATAAGAAATATCAGCAAATTGCTCTAGCGTAATCGAAGCGCCTTGATTATTGATAAATTTCAACTTACGAACATCGTCTATTCCAGCTCTTCCTTTATCATCAAACTGTATATTAATATCATATTCATTATCTCCAGCTCGAAACTTGTTATCGGTGTTTCCAGAAAAGGCAACCTGCATGGTACTACCCACCGTTGCGACATTTAATCCAAGCGAGGTCATTTTATCGCGATCTACTTTTACATTTATCTCAGGATTACCTGCCTCCGACGACAATCGCACTTGTGATGACCCAGGTATTTTCTTCAACACCTCAGCAGCTTGATTCGCAAATTCCAAAGCATCTTCCATCGAAGTACCTATGACCGTCAAATGTACCGGTGCCTGCTCTGCCCCCATCAATCCCATATTCACTGTTCGAACTATTGCTCCGATAAGCTCATTCTCCAACTCACGCTTCAACTCTGCAGAATACACCTTAGAGTTTAGAACGCCCACATACTCGTCCTTCAAAATAACATGGATTTCAGACTTGTATCTAGAGCCAGAAACTCCCCCCATACCACCATCACTCGACTGTCCTACAGTCGTAATCATACGCTTTACTTCAGGTTTTGAAGCAATCAGATTCTCCGCACGTTGGGTCAATTGGTTTGTCATTTCTAAGGATGCATCTTTTTCTAACTCAAATTGCATCATAAACTCTCCTTTATCATTTGCAGGGAAAAAGTCTCCCCCGATATATCCTAAAATCGGTAAGGAAAGGGACGCGAAGAACAAAACAATAGCGATCAATAATGTAATCAATTTATTACCTCTCGTACGCAAAGACCACTTCAGAATATCGGATATCCAATGGGTAAATCTAGAAAGACCACGTTCAAATCCTAAAATTATCTTTCCAAAGAATGAGCTGGAATTGATATGCTCTAGACGACCAAACCGAGAGTACAACCAAGGCACCACAGTAAATGACACCAATAAAGACAATCCCGTAGCAATAATAACAGTTACACAAAACTGAGCTAAGATATTAGCAACCAACCCTGTAGACATCGCTATTGGCAAAAACACAACAACAATTACTAAGGTAATTGCAGTTACCGTAAAGCCAATCTCGGCTGCCCCATCGTAAGCGGCACGCACCTTGTTTTTACCCATCTCCATATGACGGTGTACGTTTTCGATTACTACAATAGCATCATCGACCAAGATCCCGACCACAAGAGATAATCCCAATAACGACATCAGATTTAACGTATATCCCATAAAGTAGAAACCAATAAAAGTTGCTACCAAAGACAACGGGATAGCCACCATCGTAATGGCCGCGTTACGTAAACTGTGTAAGAAAAACAGCATGATAAACCCAACGAGTATTACCGCCACCACTAAATCCTTCATAACGTGATTAGCAGAATGCAAGGTATACTCACTAGAGTCATTAGCTATGAGTACTTGTATCCCCTCTTTTTGATAATCTTTTTCAATACCGCTTACTACATTACCATCCTTATCTTTTGTTGCAATCGTTTTTTGCACTAATTTGGAAACTGCTACCGCATTGGCATCAGACTGCTTGTACACTTGCATCAAAATTGTATTCTTGCGATCCAACCGCGCTACTTTTTCAATCTCGGCGACACCATCTTGAATATCTGCAATATCACGTAGAAAAACAGTTATTCCTGCAGGTGTGGTCACGGGTAAATTACGCAATTCTTCGACAGAGCCAACCTTACCTGCAAGACGAATTGTATTTCGCTTTTCGGTAGACTGTACACTTCCTGTAGGGAAATCCATATTAGAAGCTGCAATCACTTGTTGAATCTGCGTAATATTCAAGCCATAACCTTCTAGTTTCTCCGGATCAACTTTCACCTGTATCTCGCGCTCTTCCCCTCCAATCATATCGACCTTCGCAACTCCATTCACCCGCGCAAACACAGGTTGTATCTTCTTATCCAAAAGATCATACAGTTCTTTTTCTGACAACGATGAAGTCACCGCCAAACTCATAATTGGCATATCATCCAATGAGAATTTATTCAAGATCGGTGGATCTACATCATCCGGTAAATCATTCAATATAGAATTGATTTTCCGCTGAGCATCTGTAAGCAAAAAGTTCACATCGGCTTCATCATCTAGTGTTACCGCAACGACAGAAACACTTTCCATAGAGGTGGCCTCAATCTTCTTCACCATTTCAAGCGAAGAAATCGCATCTTCAATTTTTTTGGTGACGGTATTCTCTACCTCCGTAGGCGATGCCCCCGGATATACCGTTTGAATCAAAATAACTTTGATATCAAACTTAGGGATCAGCTCATACCCGAGTCGGGTATAAGAAAATATACCGCCAAGAATCAGAATGATAAACATCACAATGATTAAACTTGGCCTTTTTATCGAAATTTCAGAAATCTTCATATTATTTACCGCCTTTTCAACTTATTATTTGATAATAGAAATAGGAGCTTGATCGAACACATTGATCTGACCAGAAATAATAACCTGATCACCAACATTCACACCCTCTAACACTTCAATATAATCCCCAAAGCTTCTACCCGATTTAACAGTTGTTGCAACTGCCTTTCCATTTTTAACTATAAAAATCTTGTTGTCACTGACAGACCCCAAGAAAGCAGTACGAGGTATCACCAGAACATTAGCTGTAACATCATCGCCAAATCGAGCAGTTCCATACATACCCGCACGCAATTCGTTATTCGGATTAGCTACCTCTATCTCAACAGGGAAATTCAAACTTCCGTCTGACTTTGGAGCTATAAATGTAATTCTGCCGCTATAAGCTTTATCTGGGTAAACACTAACCCCAAGATTCACATGCTGACCTACCGCTAATGTTGCCACATTCTTTTCATCTACATTTACGCGTAATTTCAAAGTACTGACATTCACAATGTCGAATGCTGGTGTACCAGAATTTACGTAAGTTCCCGGTTCGATTTTTTTAGAGTTTATGATTCCGGACACAGATGTTTTGATCGTCACATCACCAGCCGTTAGCTTTGCGCTACGGAGGTTATTTTTTGCATTCTCAAATTGAAGCTTTGCCTGATCTAATTGTTGTTGCGTAACCCCACCTGTACTGAAAGCACTCTCAAACCGTTGTACATTTTGTAAAGCATTATCATAGTTAGCCTGTGCATTTGCGACATTTACATTCAATTTATCTCCTTCTACAATCGCTAATGTCTGACCTGCACTAACTCTCGAACCCTCACTTACTAACACTTTGACAACACGTCCTGGTGTCTCTGCCGAAACTGTCACCTCTTGCTTCGGAATAAAATTACCGTTAGCAATATAGGTCAAATCCACAGTTTGCGTACGGGCAGTATCTACACGTACAGCCACCTTCTCGTTAGTTACCGCAGCAGCTGCAGTAATCTCTTCATTTTGCTTCTTATTCTTGTTCAATAAATAAACAATACCCGCCAGTACAGCTGCGATACTTACGATTGTTATTATTACGCGTTTCATAATATATATTAAGATTATTTTTCGTTTACTAATGTTTTTAATTGTCCTTTTGCTTTAATCAACTGAACTTCTGCAACCTTAAAGTTAAGCAGTGAGGTGTTGAGATTATTCTGAGCATCTGCAAGAGCTTTTTCTGCATCCAACAGCTCAGTCAAAGTAGCCAAACCGTTCTTATAATTATTCTCAGTATCAGAAAGCACCTCTTTCGCCAAGCCAACATTAGAACGATTGGTATTAATTGTCAAAAGCGAGTTTTTTATTTGAGCTTTCGCATTTTCATTCGCTAGAGAAAGCCCTAGCTTAGTATCTTCCAAAGTAACTCGCGCCTGTCTAATCTGTATGT
>JBEBQJ010000256.1:0-4733 GCA_040395455.1 Sphingobacterium yanglingense
AGCGACCCTCTGATTAACAGTCAGATGCTCTAACCAACTGAGCTATTCAGGAATCATATTAGAAGTACTTCCTTCTAAAGTGACACAAAGATAAAGCTTAGACTAGAATTTTCCAAAAGATTTTTGCATTTAATATATTTATTTAATTGCTTTCTAGCAGACTTTAGACTAACCTACTCGTTTTAAACCACTTTGAGAATCCACTTCGACATAACTTTCTTTATGCACATGGGCAACTGCTCGTCCGGAGGGATCATTTACCCCCTGAAACGACGCATCCCATAACAATGCTTCGGGAGTACTGCATGCCACCGACTTGACCGAAGGCACTGTACTGGCCGCCGTGACCGATGGAAAGTGTGACTCAAATATCGTCCGGTAGTAATACTCTTCCTTATTCTTTGGGGTATTGATAGGATAGCGTTCACTCGCCATCTCAAAATCTGAATCTGCGACCAACGCTTCAGCCTGCGCTTTTAAGGTATCGATCCAGCTGTAACCAACGCCGTCGGAAAATTGTTCCTTCTGCCGCCAAGCAATGGACGCAGGCAGGTAGTCTTCAAATGCCTTACGCAACACCCATTTCTCCATTCTTTGCTCTTGAATCATTTTTTCTGCAGGATGGAGACGCATGGCTACATCCATAAACTCCTTATCCAAAAAGGGCACTCTCCCCTCTACGCCCCAGGCGGCAAGCGATTTATTGGCTCGCAGGCAATCGTATAGATATAGCTTTTTTAGCTTGCGTACAGTTTCCTCGTGAAACTCCCGCGCATTGGGTGCCTTATGAAAATAGAGATAGCCTCCAAACAACTCGTCTGAGCCCTCGCCAGATAGTACCATCTTAATCCCCAAAGATTTGATAGCCCGCGCTAAAAGATACATCGGGGTAGATGCCCTGACTGTAGTGACGTCGTACGTCTCTAGGTGATAAATTACATCCCCTATGGCATCCAACCCCTCTTGGATCGTAAAATGGACTTCGTGATGGATTGTACCGATATGATCAGCTGCACGCTGGGCCGCCAAAAGATCGGGAGCTCCTTTAAGACCGACAGCAAAGGAGTGCAAAGGGAAGGAAGCATACTTTTGAGCTATTGCAGCAATGACTGAAGAATCCAGCCCTCCCGACAAGAGCACCCCATAAGGCACATCGGACATCAGCTGTCGTTGCACCGCTCCCTCCAATGCGTCTCGAAGCACGCTGTAATCCGCAATGCTGTCGGACACCGCATCAAAGGATTCCCAGTCGCGGGAATACCAGCGCTCAGGAACTTGGCTCCCACTTTGGCTATACAATTGACAGCCGGGAGGAAACTGCGCTATGTCTATGCAAAACCCCTCGAGAGATTTTAATTCGGAAGCCACAAAAAGCTGCCCCAACTCGTCACGTCCATAATATAAAGGAATAATCCCCATATGATCACGGGCTATAAAATAAGAACCATCGCGCGAATCGTAAAGTGCAAAACTGAAAATCCCATTGAGGTCTTCGACAAAAGAAGCCCCATACTGAAGGTACAGCGCTAATATAACCTCCGAATCAGACGCTGTTTTAAATTCGTATCCGGGCAGAGAATTACGCAATTCTTGATGATTGTAGATTTCACCATTGACAACCAAGACAACCTGACCATCATTACTGTACAAGGGCTGGCTACCCGATTGAGGATCGACTATTGCAAGGCGTTCATGCGCCAAAACTGCCGTATCTGTACTGAATATACCAGACCAATCCGGTCCACGATGACGAATCCGTCTCGCCATCTCCAATACACGGGATCTAACTTTTGATCCTGACTCTACTAAATCAAATGCTCCTATTATTCCACACATAATATTCCTGTTTAATGCTTCTTATTATTAATGACAGAACAAAGAAACAAATTGTTTTATTAAAATCATAACAATATTTAAATATTATTATGATTTTAATAAATAAATAAACAAAACATTGATAAATTATAATCAAAAACAACAAATCAAAGAAACAAACACAATCAACAATAATATCATTAGACAAAAATAAAAAGCACAAAAAAAGGCAATGTCTTTACGACACTGCCTCTCTTATTATTAGGATATTATTCTTTTTGTATAAGCTATTTTTTGCTTCCGAAACCCAAGATTCCAAAAACGACTTTGAATGCAATAAGTGTAGCAATAATAACGGAAACATTAGCAATCATTGAAAACAAGAAAGTATATTGATCCAATGCTGAAATGACATCAGGTACAAATCTTACAAAAACGCCAAACAAACCAATAATAATGGCGACAGTCAACGTAACGTAATAATGCGTTTGATTGGCATTGTTATCTGTTTTTTTAGGCTGTCTATGAGCTGCTGTATTTTCCATGATATTGTATACTATTTTTTCTTTGGCCAAAGGTACAAAGTATATCTACATTTTAAAAATATTTTGACGATTTAAAACGAATGCACAATTCTTTAGCCGAATTATTTAGTAATATTGTACCGAAGTTACAGACATGAGAATACTATTCCTTTTTTTCGCCCTTGTATGCTGTTCTATCTATAGCTATGGTCAGAACAGCCCTCAATATATCGACAACTTTATAGTCAAAGAAAACTTGACCGCAAACGGAAAAGTAGCTATAATCGCTGTCGACTCTAGCGAAGTAGCCAATGAAGCTATCAATGGCACCTTCAAATTCAGTATCAATGGCTTTGAACAGACATTATCGTTCCACCAGGGAGTCGGTGTACCAACACACCCCATAGACGGATCTACATTTGCCTATTTCAAACATAAAAATCAAAATGGAAGTTCAGGAAAGCTCTACTTTCTCTATAAGAAAGATAACAAGATAACGCCAGTAAAAATAAATGGTCTTCTACTCCTTATCATTCCAGGTGTATTACTCTTATTGGCTTATGCTTTCAAACGTCTGCTGACAACCTTTGTGGTACTGGCTGTGATATATGGCTATTTCTCTTTCAGCAAGGGACTGTCCATCAGTCAAATCTTAGAGAGTGCACTTGAAGTCTTAAAGAGTTTTTTCTAAAAAGGAAGCCCTACCCCGAAATTATACTGAAAAAAGCCGTATCGATCCGGGCTATTCGTCTGTCGGTACGTATCCTTAAACTCCTTAGCGTCGAAAAGGTGCCTGATTACCCATTGATCTCCTCCCTTAAACTGAGGATCCTTGACCTTAAGACCGGCATCCAGACGCATCGTAAAATAATCCATATCAAAGCGCAGACCAAAACCGGTGCCTATTGCAATCTGAGACAAGAATTTATCAAACTTGAACTCTCCCTCCTGGTTTAATGTATTGGGCCGTAATCGCCAGATATTCCCCATATCCACAAAAGTGGCTCCATTCATCTTGGCACCTAAAAAATTATCCAAAAGACGGAACCTGTACTCAAAATTAGACTCCAGCTTTAATTCGCCAAGTTGGTCAAGATTCCGCAGATTGAGCCGCAACTGTTCGGTCTTGGCGTCGTCCGAAGCTTTGATAGTACTTCTATTATACCCCCCAGGTCCCAACGTCCGCGCTTGCCAAGCCCGGATACCATTCATCCCTCCAGAGAATAAACTCTTTTCAAAAATCAATAATTCCGAATTATTGCCATAGGGCACAATAACTCCGGCATTGAACCGAAAGACGAACTGCCGATTACCACCAAGATAACGATATAGCCTATAATCAGCTTCGGCCTTGGCATATTGGAGATAAGCAACGCCAAACAGCGTCTTCATCCCTGCGGCATTCTCCCTAAAACGAAACAAAGAACTTAACACGCCCAATGTATTACCACTTAGATCGACAACGCCACGTGCAAAGGAAAAGTCCTCCAACTTCTGAAGCTTAGGGGCATTCCAGGTAATAGCATACTGCGAACCTAATCCAAAATATTGACGGTCATTAGACTCTACATATAACTGATAGCCCTCTTCTATTAATCTATCCCGGAATCCCGGATCAAAGCGCCCGGCCCTATACTCGAGTACCAAAGGTGTATAACTGTGCTGAAGATTGCGGGATTGCCACCAGGTATAATTCAAGGTGTTGATAAAATAACGGTTCGAGTAGGTACCATCCTGATTAAACAACTGCAGGCTCGATGAAAACATCGTCCGAGGAAGTCCAAATCGTCCAGAGCTACGAATTCCAAAAGGTAATAACAAGCGTGGAACAACCAGATTAACACCGACCTGAAAGTCATTATTGAAAATTTTATCCTTAAGATTACCAGCGAGCCTGGGATCAAATAGAACTCCATACCGCAACTTCACCTCTAAAAGCTCGGCTCCGCCAAAGACATTGCGATGAGAGAAAGTATTACCAATATTAAAACCGCTCATCCCTGAACTAAAGGTATACTCGCCCTCCACCTGATTGGCCATTAACGGGCGCGGAACAAGCTCATAGGATACATCCAGCACACTGCTATCTACTTTTTCATAGCTGATCTTCACACTCCGAAACCCATTCATCTCGTACAAACGATCATAGGATAGGTTCTCATTACTTAGATTATAATCTTGTCCGGGCCGTATATACATATAACGTGCAATAGGCTTCAGTCGGTACCGAGAGGTCTGATCGGCAAAAACTATCCCTGTGATCGGATCTCGGTCTTGGGCCACCTCACGCTTCTTTCCATCACCAGGCAGCACATGCAGACTCACCTGCCCTATTTTATAACGCTGATGTACGCCATGCTCCGGATTGGCCACCTTAACAAGAAGAGCTGCGTT
>JBEBQJ010000257.1:0-4686 GCA_040395455.1 Sphingobacterium yanglingense
TATTGGTTTCGGGCAATAGCCTGTTGACAATCTTCCTTCGTTCGTTAATGGTGATTATTAACTTCATTGCAGAACATTACCGGATCATTACAATGGTTGCAACGGCTTACATTGCCTATAACACTGTTTTAGCCCTTAGCAATACCAATCTTGCCGCCAATATCGTACTGGTGAAGTTAAAGGCCGCATGGGATCGGATCGCAACTGCAGCGACATTATTGTGGGCTGCAGCCACCGAATTGCTAGCTGGTCGTATAGTCGGTGCAAATATCGCATTGAACTTGTTTTTTAGAACAATTACGGTTCATCCACTTGGATTATTAGTGGCTGCTATTAGCGCTATTGTTGCTGGTTTGGTATTATATGGTGACAATCTTCGTGGTATTGTAAAAACTCATGGTGTCTTAGAAAACGCGATGAAAAAGGCGCAAGACAATACCATTAACCAGACAACACAGATTGATTCACTTAATAGGATCATGACTGACAATAATGTCGCTCAAAACAAACGACTTGCGGCAATGGAACAGCTTAAACAGATCATGCCGGGCGTGTTGGATAGTTATACCCAAGAAGAATTATTAATAGGCAAAGCCACACGTGCAATCAAAGAGTATTCGCAAGCATTAGTTTTAAAATCACAGATTCAGGCGGCTAGTGATGAACTGGAAGAGTTGGCTAAATTGGAAAGAAAACTTGCTAAAGGTGAGTTGGGATTTTGGACTGAAACATATCGAGAGATTAGGAAACAAATTGTTGGTCTACCTGCATCAACTGTATTCAATGCAGAAGATAATCTGCAGTCTTTGAAAAATATAGCTCAAGGGCGAAAACTGCTTACAGATTCTATACTAGCAAATACAGAAAAACTAAACAGCCTTACTGCCACTAAAACAGGAGGAAATACAGTTACTGGTGGCACCGTTACGCCCGTAGATAAAGAAGCCCAAAAAGCGGCAGAGAAGGCTGCCCGTGAAGCGAAAAAAGCACGTTTAAACGAGTTGGAGGATGCAAAAAAAGCGTATCAGTTACAGCTTCAAGCTGCAGGACTATTCCAGAAGGATCGAAGTCAAATGACTTCTGACGAATTGTATAAGCTTGCTGAGATAGAATCAGACTATCAGCAAAAAACGAACGAAATCAATCGTAAGTATAACCATTCTCTACAGGAAACCACAAAGGTTGCTCAATCGGAGTTAATAAAACGTGAAGCAGCACAAAAGAAGTTTCGCGAAAAACTTGTAGACAAGACCGATCCATTGCTTCAACAGGAAAATGATGCTTTTCAAGAGCGACTTAAACAGGCAGGCTTATTTGGTTTAAAAAAAGAGCAAATGACTGCTGAACAGCTTCAATCTATCGAAATCCTAGAAAGAAATCACCAGCTAAATATTAATAAAATAGATTCGGATGCGCTATCTAAACATACCGACCAAGTATTAGAAGCAAATAAAACTCTGATAACTGACCTTAAAATTCAGCACATTGATGAATTAAATTCTATAACGAGTCTATCGCAGGCAAAGGAGGTTCTTGCTGAATCATTGAATGCAAAAGAATTAAGTAAGCTCAAAAATCTTTCACAGGCAAAGAAGTTAATCCGCAATCAGCAAGAACTTGCCGAACAGGAGGCTACTCGTAAGCATCTAGAGGAACTGTTGAACATTCTACAGGAAACAATGCGTACAGGGCAGTTAGAGGGGGTTAATCTATCGGATGCTCTTCTTTCCGACGAAGAAAAGAAAGCCCTGTCTAAAAAAATACAGGAATTAAAACTTGAAATTGCAGCTTTAAAAGGTTTAGATAAAACCGACGAATTTAAGACAGACACGAAGGGCAAAACCGATATTCTCGGTATGACTTTCGATGATTGGCAAAACCTCTTTACCAATATCGGCACCAGTGAAGAAAAGCTACAACGCATGTTCAATGCGGTTACTGCCGGAACTGATATCTGGAAGCAATACAATTCATTTGTGGCTGCAGGTGAAAACGCAAAGCTGCAGCAGGACGAACAAGCCAATAAAAAGAAAAAAGACAATCTGGATAAAAGGTTAAAAAGCGGGAATATTAGTCAGGAAGCTTATAACGCCCAGATTGAAAAACTGGATAAGGATCTTGAAAAGAAAAAGTCAGTTATCGCCTACAATCAGGCCAAACGTGAAAAGAGCGTCGGTTTGATGACTGCTATCATCAATACGGCAACAGGGATTACCAAAGCGTTTCCGAATCCGGTCCTTATGGCGCTTGTTGCTGCTATGGGTGCTTTGCAGGTCGCTACGATCATAAAAACCCCTCTTCCCGTCATCGAAGGCCGCGAAGATGGTGGTTATATTGATGTTCGTCGTAAACAGGACAATAAACCGTTCAGGGCTAAAAATAGACCTAGCATGCGCGGTTTTGTAGATCAGCCTACTGTCCTGGTCGGAGAATCCGGCAAAGAGTGGGTGGCAAATAACGATCTTGTCAATAATCCCGTCACGGCTCCGGTCATATCCTGGCTTGATTCAGTTCAACGCAACGGAAATATCAATCCGTCGATGTTGTCGTCGGTTATCCAGTCGTCGATCACGGGTCGAGCAACAGGCGGCACATTCAGCGGTTCAACGCTCAATATTCCTGCCCCGGCGCCATTTGTTTACGACGATTCGAATATGGTAGCAGTGATAACGAAGCTTAACAACAAGCTCGATAATCTTAAGGCAGAAGTGGTTCTTTTAGGTAAAGGTGGCTTTGTTGAACAGTTCGAGGATCTTCAACGCGACCAGTCTAACGGATCACTCTAATGTCCTTTAAAACAGCATAGCACGAAGGTAATTTCGTGCTATGCTTGAAATTAAGGTCAAAAAATTAAACGTCGATCTTCCGTCGGATATCAGTATCGCAATGACGGTCGAAAATCCCATGATGGTAGAAGAACGACTGCCTATCCCCTACAGTCTTGCTTTTGATTTGCCAATGACTCCAAGGAACCTGCAGATATTTGGTTATCCAAATCGTATAGGGGCGCATCTGGGCGATAATCTGTTTAAAACGTATTCCTGCCAGATCTATTTTCAGGGAATATTGATCCACGACGGAACTGTTAATCTTGTAAGCTGTGAAAACACAATTAAGGTGAATTTTAAGGGCGTTGACTTTAATGAGAACTTAGATGTCGCTATGTTTTCCAAAGATGTTGGAGAAGTCCAATTTACGGGCAATGAAGGTATCTATGACTTCGATAATACCCAATCTTATTTCAATTCGTATAAAAATTGGGCAACTGGCTTAGCCTATAATACAAACCCAAATTATATTGCCGCTCCGATCCACGTCCGCACGACTAATAATGAGTATAGGTATTATCAAGACGAAATCAGATCCTATTACGACCGAGTTACGGGGCTTACTTATCGATCGTCGTTAACAAATCCCCCAATATTGGAATTGCAAAAGCAATATCTAAATTGTTTCAACCCTTCGTTACAAAATTTCTATTTCAAAGATTCAAGCAATAGCGACCAGGCACACGGAATTATATTCCCAATTTTTCGGATGAAATATCTTATTGATAAGCTTATTGGCTCCAATCTGATCGAATCACCTTTTGAAACAACAGCGTTGCGCGACATATTGATTCCGACATTTTATCTAAAGAATCTCTTTGTTACGTGGAGTGAACCCAAACCGATTACAAGTAGCCCATTGGGTGAATTGCCTGCTTATCTGACGTTATCCGAATGCTTGCCTAACATCAACGCAAATAAGTTCCTGCAGATGATCCTCAATCTATTCTGCCTTACGCTTGTGGCCCACAAAGGGAAATTTATCGTCAAGGAAAATAAAGAAGTGTTTGCCCAGCCTGTCAAAGCAGACTGGTCAACTAAGCTGCAGGGTGTTTTCAATAAATCAAAACAGGATGCGCAATATTATGATTATGGCTTTGAAGATCCAAAATACTATGCAGAGGAAAATGTAACATTTACCGAAGTAGCTACCCATGAAGCGATGCAAGCCAAGGAATTCAATCTGACTGACCATGATGATTCGTATTCGGAAACATTTCTGATTACGTCAACACAGGAAATTTTTATCAAAAGCGCCTATTACCAGTACTATATTGTCCAAAACGTCGAAGGCTATGAACTTGTTATCGGCTATGACTTCAAGGGGTATAAAAAACCAAAAGCAAAAACAGAATCTGGGGAGAAAAACAAGTTTAACGCGAAGTCAGATATCAAGCAGCTATACCTATCGCCCGCTGTCTACTGGAATAGCCTAAACGACGATCCGCTATCAAAGAAATTTTGGCTGGTGCCTAAATGGGACCCGGAAAACATGCAAGACATTGCTGTTCGGAACGTACGTCAGACTTATCTATCATTGTTGGTTTATTCGGGAAATCGCACTATTGGAACTAAGACCTATCCGTTTTTAAGCCCCTACGGAAATGCAAACATTTCGCTTTCGTGGGACGGTCCAGACGGTTTGATCGAGCAATATCATAAAGAATTCAAGAACTGGATCGAAAAGCCCCGCTTAAAAGGATCTGGCGTTTTCCTGTTGACAGCGTTGGAACTGAACAGGCTTTCGATTACGGACAAAGTTCACTTGGACGGGCGTAATTTCTACATTGAAAAGCTGCAGTATACCATAAGACGTGACCGAATCGATCCTGTTGTCGCTGATCTGATTGAGGTTTAG
>JBEBQJ010000258.1:0-4657 GCA_040395455.1 Sphingobacterium yanglingense
GGATAACCCCAAATATCGTCCCCACGAAACCAAGCATAGGTGCGATACCGGCAATTATCCCTAAAATATTAATATTTTTTTCCAAGCGGGATACCTCAAGCTTACCTGCATTTTCAATCGCAGCCTCAATATCTTTGATAGGGCGTCCAACTCTTGTTAGCCCTTTTTGCAACATCCGCGCTAACGCTGAGTTGCTAGAACGACAGACCGCTATAGCCGAATCCAATTTACCCGAAAGTACATTACTTTTAATCTGGGCCATCAATCCACCATCTGCCTTTGATGCATTGCGAATAGTGATATAACGTTCAATAAAAATAACAAGTCCTAAGAAGAATAATAAAAGAATCGGAATCATAATCCACCCACCTTTCATCAGAAGCTGAAGCAAATTCAAATTCTCTTGTTGGGAGGCTAACTGTATCGACTGCTGTTGTACCTGATTGAGTGTATCTACGGGTAGATTGCTTTGTAATAATGACATAGCGTTAAAAAATATTTATTTACTGGTTTATGTTCTTTTATCTAATCACATCTGGCCAAGCATCTGTCTTAATATGCTTTTTGACATAATGCAACGCCGAATCTCGTTCTTCTTTGGACGCATAGGTATCCCATACCACACGTTTTAAATTCTTAGCCAAGTTTGGCGTTATCACTCGAACAGATTTATGTCCATCTTTATGAAATGCTTCCGCTTCCTCATAGGCAAGTGCAAGTGTTCTATGCGTACCTATAACTATCGTATAACGATGGTCTGCAGGAGGCGCTACTTCCTCTTCTACCTTCTCTGGTTCAGGAGAGGACACCAAGGTATCTTGCGAAACCGCTAATGAGTCGACCAAAGGTTGCGTAGCAACCGTATCTTCAGGAATAGAATCCATCGGTACAATTACTTCTTCGATTGCACCACTCCCCATCTTTCCTTCCTGCATATAGGTACTATAATAGTACAGTCCGCCCAGCAATGCTATCGCAACGATAGCTACTATAATATACACGTAGGCTTTAGTCGACTTCTGTTCTGCAGGAAACTCAAACTCCCCGTCTTCCAAAATCGTATCCTGATCTACCGCTGTCTCGACCGGTACAGGTATTTTTTCTACCCTGTTTTCAGTAGGTACTGTCGGTGCCTCTTCCAAAGGCTTTTCTTCTGGTACATTCTCCTCAATAGGAGTCACCTTTTCCTGTCCCCCCGTATCAGGCTCTATAGTTGCAGTCGGAGGGACTGCTTCCTCGACATGAAACTGATCACTTACTGCAGTATACGAAAAACCAGAGAGATCCAGTGGCTTGAACACATAAGAATTACCATAACTCACGAGGTCACCCAAGTTATCGAGCCTAGCTTGCCCAGATTGTGTAATCCGCTCTACAACTTCAGAGACAGCCTGGGCCACTTGTGACTCAGCTTCATGGCGCTCGAATTGATTAGCCTGCTGTACATACGTTACAAAATCGTACCCTTCAGTAGCATTGCTATCAAATTCGATAAAGGTAATTGGAGGGAGATAAACCTGTCGTTTAACATCAAAAGTCGCAGCTGTATGCACACGCTTAAACACCCCTAATCTATTAACATAGATAGCAGACTGCCGTTTTAGTAATGTATGTATTTGCCTTCCTAAATTCATTTGTTTTTATAGCACACTGTGATGCAAAGTTATAATCTATTTTATTAAAATGAAAAATTTACTCCACCTATCACATTAAAGCCCAACTTTGGATAATACAGGTATCGTTGGTACTCCTTATTGAAAATATTATTTGCTTTTACAAAAATCCCCAAGTTAGATAATGCTTTATACTCTGCTCCCGCACTTAAATCAAAAAACTCAGGAATAGACACTTTTTTATAAGGCAATATTGCGGCACCACTAGCATCATACTCGTAAGATTTCGCATAAGATACACCATTGAATAGAGCCTCTGCATCAATATACAGCTTTTCAGATATATTAAATCGTGCATTAGCTGCCAGTCGCAGTTTGGGCGTAAACCAAGCTTCTTCCTGTGCGGCCATAGTGTAGTTATCAATATTCAAACGTCCGCCCAGATTCACCAACTCCGAAAGACGTATATTTATTTCCCCTTCAATGCCAAGATATTTCACCTTATCATCCCCTGTTCCATCATAGATCAAATCAAATTGAAATGGCCTTTCAAGACTGTTCACAAAAAGCGGCATTCCCTCCAAAGATTTGTACATTACTTTTGCCTTATAGCCAAAAGTAGCTCCAGCATTTCCTTTAATACCTCCAAAGAAACTCAAACGTTCCACCATATTCTGATACATAAGGTCAGGCCCCAAATAAGGATTCTTTTGCGACAAAGTTTTAAAAGATGCTTTTTGAACACCACCTGTTATTCCCCCAAACAAATGAATATAACTTGGAACCAGTGAAAAATCTACTTCAGCAGAAGGAAACATATTAAAACGCGTACTATCACCAAACTCAGAGACAATATTTGCACCAAGCGTCAATGTATAATTAGTTCCTTTTAGACTGATATAAGGATTTATATTGGCAATAGAGTTATTAAACTTATCTCCTTTGGTAACATTTCCACTCCCTCCAATCGAGTTGACATCCAATGCAACATTCGCCCCGACATTAAATGTTCTCACCCGCTTATTCAAATACCCCGATAGCGCAATAGAGTTTTCACTGGCATCAAACTTATCCTTATAGATATAAGCATCAGCTTTTGCCGAATAAGAGAGTGCTTCTTCATTCGATGGGTCGAAGTTACTGGTCAATTCTCCGGTAAAATAGATATCGTTAAATGTCTGAGCTTCATGCTTAGAATTAAGAGTCGACCCATTTACATCTACTGGCACCCCATAAAAACGTGTACCATATCTATTATATCCCAAGACACCATCTACCGTAAATGCGGACAACACACGTCTGCCAAACACACCAACCTCCTGTCTTGAAAACTTTTGATCATCCAAAGAGCCTTTTTGATTCAAATGTTTTACAAAACCACCGAACCGTAAATCCTCATAATCTTCAACTGCAATATAAGCTTCACCAAGAATGGTTCCTAAATTTCCAACGCCAACCTTTACATAATTACTAGTGATATCCTGAGTCTTTGTAAATGGCAATTCCTGTACATTCAGCTCTTTAAGCCCTGTGTTTATATCCAATTTTTTATCAGGCACATTTCCATAGTTCAGCTTAGGCATATAGCTACGCTTATTGCTCATATCTGGACTACGGCGAATTTTGACCGCATCGGCAAGAATAGGTTTATAATCACGTACGACATCAAAAGAATCTATCGTTACTGGTTTAGTTGGATCTTGTTGAGCATGCCCTTGATATCCTGCACCCAATAACAAGGCAACTATTGCGTAATTCTTAAAAACTGTTTTATGCAACTTCATCTAATTATATTTCTTTATGGCAGATGACTACTCGTCGACCATACCGGTCTCGGTTTCATCTTATTCCTATTTCTTCTTATTTAAGCTTTTTTAAACGTTCATTCGCGGCTTTCAAGATGCCATCCTCTTTGTTCTCGTAATTATCAATCACACTTTCCAGAGTTGCTTTCGCTTGAAACTTATCACCCTTTCCACTATACGCGTCTGCCATCAATATAAATCCTTTAGCTACCCAATAATCGTATGACGAAAACGTATTTGAAATATCAAACGCAGATTCAATTGTTTTGTCATACTGCTTGGCCTTTAACTGCTGTTCAGCGACTAGATAACGTGCCTCGGCACCGGTTTCAGTTTTAGACTTCAACGCAGCAAGATTCAATTCTTTAGTCGCATCTGCCCATTTTGTCGTTGCCAGGTAAGCTTTAGCTGCATACAAATGTGCTAATGCGATTTCCTCCTCCGAAGATTTCTCATACCCTTTTAAAATATTGGCATAGTTTAGCGTCTCAATATAATCTCCTATATTATAGTAACTGACAAGCAAATTTTTCACAGCAAAACCATAATTAGATTTATACTCTGAAGTCAACTCCAGCTTCTTCAAGACCTGTACTGCCTCATTGTATGCTTTATTACGTAGATGTAATTTAGAAACACTAACCAATGTCTGTTCGGTATACGCCGAAGTCCAGTCATTCATGATAATATTAAAATCATGAAGAGCCTCGGTGTCCTTACCTAATTTTGCATAACTCTCTCCTCGGATAAAACGTGCATACTTCTCTTGTATAGGCTTCGGAAACTTATCAAAATAAGCATTGATTGCCTCTACTGCACCCTGCCAATTTTGTCTTTCAAAAAGATTACGAGCTACGCCAAAAGTATGGGCATCCTGTTCAGCTGTAGAGAGATTTCCAATATTGGTCGATGTAGCGTATTTGATATAACCTGTAGCATCGTTTTTATCCAAATAGATATTCTCGATTGAACGTATCGCTTGCTTAGCTTCATCTGTTGTTGCGTATTGATTGACCACACGTTGGAAAGTAGCTAGTGCTGCATCATTATGGTCTTGATTATATTGTACCAGACCAATCGTTAGTAACGCACGTGGCACATACGAACTACGCGGATATTTGTCAACCATCGACTGTAGTCCCAATATCGCCTTATCATATTGCCCCATAAGGAAATAAGTATAAGGAATTTCGAAAGCAACATCATCTGCATAATTCGATTTTGGATACTTTGTAATCA
>JBEBQJ010000259.1:0-4611 GCA_040395455.1 Sphingobacterium yanglingense
TTAAGTATGACCTCCCCTTTTCTTCCTCACCCCAGCGCGAGGCATCCGACCACAATGCGGCATATGCTTCTTTTAGGTTCGGGTTGATATCAATCGCTTTCAGCAAATACGTCTTGGCCTTCGGGCTATACTCACGTTCCAATGCGGTTCCTAGCGCAAATGGGATGTTGGCATTTGTCGGTTTCTCCTTCATCCACCCTTCGTACAGGTTAAACAATTCGGGATTTTCTATTCCCATTGCCTTAATCAACTCCATATGGTATCCCACGCTATCAAAATTATTCTTAACCTTCTTCTGCAGGGCTTTCAGCTCTTTAGGCGCCATCTGTTCAGTCTTGCTACCTTCCTGAGCCATTACTGTGTCAAAGGTAGCGTTGCCGACCATAGCGCCCATTAGTGCCAATCCGGCAATAGTTAATTTCTTCTTGTTCATCTTTTTAATATTAGTGTTTATTTAAAAATCAGCTGATATTTATAAGACAGTGAATCCCACACTTTGTCTAAGATTTATTTAGTTCAAGAAAAGGAAATGGTATCTGTTGCCGGGAGAATATAGTCGATAACGGCATTAATCGTGTATTTATTGACTAGTCCATAGACCTCTCCATAAGGTTCCCGAGGTAAACTTGGAACTCCGCGAGAGCCTGTCCCGATTTATCGGGATGACGTGTGCTTTTACTGTAATACTCCGTTCCCCGAAGTAAATTCGAGACACAACGCTTCGACAGATACTATCCATAAGCGCCCTCACGATCATCACCTCCTTACCAATTACTGATTTCTATATTCGTTGGGTGTTATTCCGATATAACGTTTAAAATAGCGACAGAACAGCGAATCATCGGCAAATTCCATCTTGTAGCTGATTTCTTTGATAGAGAGCGAGGTGTCATTTAGGTATTCCTTGGCCTTATTGATCACCGCAAAACCAATCCAAGACTTGACGGACTTCCCTGTTCTTTTCTTGATCAGCGAACTAAGATGTTGGGGCGTCAAGTTCAGATGCGCTGCATAAAAAGCAACATTGCGCTGCAAATAACCATATTCATTTAACAACACGAAAAAGGAATCAGTGAGCTCATTAATCCTGCTCCTTTGTAGGTTCTCCTTTAGGGTCAATGATTCATAAGATTTGGATACCGCTGTAATCAATGCATACACCAGATATTGTATCACCTGGTTTAGCGGTATTGTTTTAGGCTGACCATAGTATTTAGCAATCAGTCCCGAGATCTCTTCTATCCGCTCGTAGTCCTGCGTATTGGGATTAATAAGGGGCGAATTCAACACTTCCGTATTACTGATCAACTCCGGGAGTATGGTAAACTTTTCGATAAAATCATAGGACATCACAACGGTGAATGACTTAAAATTTCGGCTGCGCGTTATCGGCTCGACCGTCATCTCAGGCAATATCGTAAGTACTGTTTTGGGGCTAAGCACATAGTCCGTACCATTTACTTTGACAGTCAGTGAACCTTCTTTGCAAAATAACAATACAAGCCCCCTAAACTGATAACGCAAATCAAAAAAAGACAGATTTGATTCGTCATCCTTTATCAGGAAAAGCTCCTGCATCGAAAAAGGGTACTGCAGGTCGTACTTATAATTCAGATCAGATATTCTTAAGAGATCCATCGCTTTTTTTTGTAAAAATATAAAACCAGAATCAGTGCCGGGGGGAATTAGAAAAGTTAATTTCTAAAATCCTTAAAATGGAACATACAAGACTTAAAATGGAATACCCCTACTTCCAGATGTTACCCTACTTTCGCTTCCAAAGATTTTCTCTATGGAAACAACACGCAGATCCAACATGATACCACATACAAAACACAACCGAGTACGCCTCGCTGTATCTCTTTTTTTCTTTTCACATGGCCTTATCCTTTCCTCCTGGGCCAGTAGAATACCCAGTATCAAAACGTACCTCCACATATCCGATGCCGAACTGGGCACCCTCCTATTGCTTATGCCCATTGGACAGATCAGCACCATGCCCCAGTCCGCTAAGCTCATCGATAGATATGGCAGTAGAACAATCGTACTCCTTGCCTTTCTCATCTACCCGCTGATCTTAGTCGCTATAGGCTTATCAACAACCATCATACAGTTGGCCATCTGTTTATTCCTCTTTGGCGTAGCGGGCAATCTCTGTAACATAGCCATCAATACCCAAGGCGTAGAATTGGAATCTATAATGGACAAACCGATGATGTCGTCATTTCATGGTGCATGGAGTATATCCGGATTTGCAGGCGCTTTAATAGCCCTACTTATGGTCAATCTAAACCTCAGCACAAGTGTTCATTTCTTAGTTATACTACTACTTATCCTAATTATATGGGGCATTAACTTTAGATTTTTAATCAGGACTGAACCTTCGGAACGCAAAGCAAATGATAGGACAAGTATCTTTAAATACCTAGACAGCACGTTGGTTCAACTGGGGATTATAGGCTTCCTGAGTATGGCTATAGAAGGAGCTATGTTTGACTGGAGCGGCGTATACTTTCAGGATATTGTACAGGCGCCAAAGCAACTGGTCATTCTTGGATATACCTCTTTTGTCTTCATGATGGCTGTTGGAAGGTTTTTAGGAGACTACCTCATTGTCAGGTTTGGCCGTAAAAAAGTGGTTCAATGCTCCGGCATCCTGATGAGTTCGGGACTGATTCTTTCCGTACTCTTCCCCAATTTACTGGTATGCACCCTCGCATTTATGCTCATTGGACTCGGAGGTTCCTGTACCGTACCGACAGTGTATGGCATAGCCGGTAAACATCAAAAAAGCAATGCCAGTATATCGCTTACCTTAGTTTCAACGATATCCTTCCTGGGTTTTCTAATGGGGCCTCCTGTTATTGGATTTGTTTCCGAGTATTTTGACCTACGGTATTCTTATCTCCTTTTCTCCATCTTCGGAATCATTATGGTTATCATAGCTAGCCGCTCGAAGATATTGAACTAAGGCTCTATACATCATTGCGAATGAAATTTAAATTTAGTTTGTAAAGAAGTACTATTAGCACTATCCAAATAAAACGACCTAGGTTGCGCAAGGCATAGAGAATTGCAACTTGTAGCTTTACGGCCTTTGATTCCATATGCTAAAAGGTCGTGCTTAAAAGTAAAGTGTTTCAAAGTCGATATTAATCCGGATTGTAAGTTAATGTTAGCAATTGTTACTATAAAATTTTTTTTTGTCCTCCATGCCAGACGGGCGTGACACTTGGTATCGGCCAAGTGTCCAAACCTTGTCGCTCGAACCTTTTGACTGTACTGTAGTGCTTCCATCTGCTATTGTCAAAAGCTTCACAGGCGACATTAAATTAGTTTGTAAGGGAGTACTAGTACTACCTAAATAGAACGGCCTAGGTTGCGAAAGGCATAGAAAATCGCAACCTGTAGCTTTACGGCCTTTGATTCCATATGCTAAAAGGTCACCGTTGATGAAGGTGGAGCTGTGTCACTCTGTAACCTTCTAACCTTATCTTCTGACTAGTTAACTCGATAACTTCGTCACTTTCCTCCCTTTCTATATAGATTGCTTCACTGCGTTACCAATGACAGATTACCTATGATGAGATCGCAAGCTCGATTTATAAACTATGTCGTCATATCGACCGAAGCGGAGATATCTAGAAGCTATAAAATTAACCCTATACAGTTTGTAGACCTCTCCACAAGGTCGAGGTGACGTATACTGTCATTAAAACTCTGGTGTGTTTTGTAAAAAATCTTACCTCTCGCAATGACGTGCAGGTAATTCACTCCTTACATAACTTCATAACTCCCATCACCTTCCTAACCTTCCTCCCTACAACAAGCTTATTCCTCCTATGCGGTAGCGGAAGCCCATCTCGTGGGTATTGGTCGATATCTTCTGGTTCAGGGTGTGTCCATTGACGCTGAACTGATAGCTATAGCCGATACCGAAGTTGCCGAAGTTGAACTGCAATAGGCCAGACAAATCGCCCTGATTCTGTACGCCCATACCTAAGCCGATTTTCTGTCCCATAAAGACCATCGCACTGACATCGTACCGTGGCGACATCTCCTGCATGTGGCTCACCAAGAATGATGGGCGTAGCTTGAAGGTGTCGTCTAGACGGATCAGCATCCCTCCTGTTACGTAGATTACGTCGCGGAACTCGTACTCCCGCTCGGTGTTACGGTTCAGCGAAAACCGTGGCATGGCTACCCCAACATAGAACTTGTCTTTTTGGTAATACGAGGTACTCACGCTCAGCACCCCTGCGGTACCGCGTACATCTTCCATAAATGCCGGGTCCTGGTCATCCAGCTGCCGGTAGTTACCCTCGTAAAACAAGAGCCCGCCACCCATGGACAGGCTCAGGTATTCATTCTCCCCAAGTTGCACTGCTTTCGCAGCATAAGCCGTAATTTCATTCTCGCGGACTACACCCAGCGAGGCATTTTTAAAATCCCCTCCTATAGCTAGCCCCAGGTTCTTGACCATACCGTGCCCCGATACCCATACCGATTTGGGGGCACCGTCTACCCCCGTCCACTGGCTACGACCCAGCGTTGCCAGACTGCCCTGTGTATCCATCGTACTCAACGAGGAGTTGAAACTGTTGCGCAATT
>JBEBQJ010000260.1:0-4573 GCA_040395455.1 Sphingobacterium yanglingense
ATATTCGGTGTTTTGTGGGGAGTAGGTAGCTTGACTTTCGGGTTGAGTATGCGCTTTCTTGGTGTTGCCCTCGGGCAAAGCATCTCGCTGGGAACCTGTGCTGCCTTCGGAACGATATTCCCCGCCATATTGGCCGGCACAAATCTGTTTCATGGCGAAGGCCTATTGCTGTTGATTGGTGTGTGTATCACCTTGGCAGGTATAGCCATCATCGGTTACGCAGGAAGCCTGAGGTCGAAGAATATGAGCGAAGAAGAGAAGAAGGCAGCCGTAAAAGACTTTGCTTTGACCAAAGGACTTCTTGTGGCGCTGTTGGCTGGGGTAATGAGTGCCTGCTTTGCTCTTGGTCTGGAAGCCGGAGCACCAATCAAGGCAGCAGCCTTGGCCGGAGGAGTGAAGCCCTTGTTTGCGGGTCTTCCGGTTATATTCTTAGTTACCGTTGGTGGATTTGTTACCAATGCGATCTACTGTATTCAACAGAACATTAAGAACAAGACGGGTAAGGAATATCTCTCTGTTCCGAAAAATGTTTTAGTCAACAACCTTTTGTTTTGTGCCTTAGCAGGAGCTTTGTGGTATACTCAGTTCTTCGGACTGGAAGTCGGAAAAAGCTTTTTGACTGACAGCCCTGTGCTGCTGGCATTCTCGTGGAGCATCCTGATGTCGCTCAATGTGATATTCAGCAATGTGTGGGGCATTATCCTCAAGGAATGGAAGGGCGTGAGTACAAAAACGATTGCTGTGCTTATTTTAGGCTTAGTTGTGCTTATCTCCTCCATCATTATAGTTGCCATGTCGCAGAATTAGAAGAAATAGAAATATAAAAACAAAATAATAAACTCAAATGAAATCAATATTAGACAATCGCCCTAAGTTGGCAAAACAGGTAGCCGATGTTGCCGAAGTGGCAGGATACCTCTGGCAAAAAGGGTGGGCCGAACGTAATGGCGGTAATATCACCGTGAATGTAACCGAATTTGTAGATGATGAAATAAAGAAACTACCTGCTATTGACGAAGCTATACAAATAGGACGGAAGTTGCCACATCTGCAAGGTAAATACTTCTTCTGCAAAGGTACCAACAGACGCATGCGTGATTTGAATCGCTGGCCGATGGACAACGGTTCGTTTATCCGCATTCAGGACGATTGCAGCAGCTATGTTATCATAGCCGACAATCCGGTGAAACCGACTTCGGAACTGGCATCGCATTTGTCCATCCACAACTATATGATAGGTAAAGGATCTACTTACAAGGCTGTGGTTCATACACATCCTATTGACTT
Source organism: Sphingobacterium yanglingense (assembly GCA_040395455.1). Classification (GTDB taxonomy): domain Bacteria; phylum Bacteroidota; class Bacteroidia; order Sphingobacteriales; family Sphingobacteriaceae; genus Sphingobacterium; species Sphingobacterium yanglingense_A. The sequence continues at coordinate 1,288 of JBEBQJ010000260.1, forward strand.
GATCGCTATGACACACAATCCGGCTTTTATGGAGAAGGATAAGCTAACATATCTGCTTTGGAGCATGATCCCCGAAACGCGTGCGTTTTGTCCTCGTGGTTTGGGTATCGTTCCATACAAGATGCCAAGTACATTCGAATTGGCCGATGCTACTATCGAGCAGCTGGATGACTACGATGTGGTGATGTGGGAGAAACACGGCGTGGTTTCGGTAAGTGACGATGTGATGGAGGCTTTTGACATGGTAGATACTTTATCGAAATCGGCTCAGATATACCTGACCGCCAAATCGATGGGTTTCGAACCCGAAGGTACTTCGATGGAAGATATGATAGCGCTTGGCAAAGCATTTAACTTGCCGAAATAGGGCTGCTTTCTTTAATTAATAGTCATTATATGCAATAGATTATTTTGATTTTTATTCGAATTGAAATAGCAAATATCTATTTTATTAGAGAATCTCCGGTTTTGTTGAGTCAACAAAGCCGGATTTCATATATAGATATAGGAAAATGGGAATTTTCAAGATCGAAATTACGGGAGTAATAATGATTATTCAGAAAAATAACAAAGTATAATAAATTAGGTATGAGTTTAAAAAATAAAGAAATAGGAGATTTACCACTTAAGGGCATAATAAAAACAAAGGCTGTAAATAATAAGAAGGCTATCAGAATTTATATAGGACGCTATGCAAATAACTGAGAAAGTCCGACGCCTGCGAGTTCTTTGCGAAATAAATAACCCGGTATTTTCAGATACTCTTATGTTGTAGCTTCATTTCTGTCTGTTCGCTTAATAATCAAACTGAATAATTTTTCGAACATCTGTCTGATTGTTTCTGCAACCCGGGAAAGAGTCTTTGATAAGCAGTGAATGCTGGCGTGTATTTACCATGTTTTTGTCGTTTAGTATTAATTTAATAAAATGAATTCATGGAAAATTATATTGCATCTCTGGAGGGTAAAGTCTTTCAGGATATCCAAGAAGTAGAAAAGATGGAATGTAGCATGCTACATAAATCGAAGCTAGTTATTCCTCTGTTGGAAAGTGCTTTTGAAGAATTGAAATCTTTTATAAGTGATTATTCTTTTAAGAATGATGATGAAGAGATCCTTTTCTTCAAAGAAAGGAAACCCCGGCTGTTTAGTCTGTTAATCTACTATAACGAGGTTTACAATATTGAAATAAAAATGCCTGCCGGTAGCATTGATAATCGAAAGGGGTACTTAGAACTGCTCCAAAATCAGATTAAATTCTTTTTTGATATGAATTCTGATTTTTACCAATACTATCGTTCAGGAAGTACTCATTTAGATCATATTTATTTTCTCCGGAGAAAACCTTGCATTCAATTGCAGGTCGACAGCTTTTATTTTGAAAGGGATTGTTGTTTCTCTACATGTTATGGTTTGAAGATGACGCAGGTTCTGGCAAACGAGAGGCTTTCATCATATTTGAATGCTACATATGCAAAGTTACAGCAAGAAAGCATGGAGATTGAACCCTATCTCGATTTTCACTCCGGCTTAAAATGGACAGAGAAGAAAACGGCTCTGGGAGAAATTATTTATGGAATTGATTCATTAAGAAGCGTTTGTTTTGGGAATGTCGATATCAAAGTTTTGGCTAAAGAACTGGGAGATTTATTTGATGTGGATATGGGTAATATCTTCCAGATATATGGAGATATACGAAAAAGAAAAAATGACCGGATTGAATATTTGAACCGTATGATTGAAGCATTAAGGCAAAGAATGGATGAGGATGATAATAAATAATCTGTATAATCCTATTATCTTTACAGATGTAAAGACAATCGCATTCAAAAGTGTTTTTTAGATACTCAGGGTGAGTAACATAACGTTCACTGAACGTCTCGACACAGAAAACTGGTAATTTTCAAGAAAAGCGAGATGAAAAGTGTAATGTTCATGCTATGCATAAGTATAGCGTGGACTTATAACTTTCGTTTTTCTGGTAACCAGTGCCACTGTGTCGAAAGGAATAAGTTCCACGCTTTCTTTTTATTGCGATTAATTCTGAAAAGACCTTAGCTATACATTACCTAATTCTTTTATATTTCTTGTGGACACCTGAGTATTTCTTGAGATGCTACAGGCTCAAAACTATATTTTTACTTCCTGCACCTCTATCCCCAATATGACTCAATTTTTGTATCTATTGATAATCAGAAGTATAAATAGTGATATAATAAAATCATACCTGAGTTGGGTATAACTAATGAAATTGTTTTCTTTTTCCTATTGATCTTTGCGATATAATTATTTCTGAAAGTCATATGGATGATAAGAAAAACAAGAGTTTCGAAGATTGGATGCAAGTCTTATTGAATCGTTTTGATAAAATAGATAAAACGTTGGATAGGATGAATAAACTTAAAGAATGCTTTGATGGAGATACCCTCCTTGATAATCATGATTTATGCAAGCTTCTTGGTGTAACTAAACGAACCATTGCAAGATACCGTCAGAAAAAACTACTTCCTTTTTATACATATGACAATGGAAGAGTGTATTACAAAGCCTCAGAGGTAGAACTGTTCATGCAAAAGAAGGGCAAAACACAAACAAAAGAAACTCCTTAAATATTGTATTTTAAAGCTAACACAAACAATTTCATTGTATTATTATAATAAGAACCCTTTTCCTAGCACAAGTTAAAGATACGCACCTGACGGTTTAGCAAGTTCAAGCCTTCCGGTTCTTTTGGAAAATATTCTTCAAATATTTTCCAAAAGAAAACTTGCATTAACCTATGCGCATCTTACTTTTTTGTGCAGGAAAAAGTTTCCTCTGTTGAAGAGATGGAAACGGAAAGAAAGAGTCCGAGAATTTTCTTCAACAAAATAATTTTGTAATTTTGTAAGTGAAAGTCGTTCTTTGTCTTTGCGCAGAATGGTGTAAATCGCAGAGGTTCGCTGGTTTCTAAATCGTTACCTGTCAAGAAAAACGATATTGTAATTTGTTAGTTGTCAGTAGGAAAGAAGAATCGCTATGTCTTGCTAAATGGAACGTGGGGCTTTTTGTTATCCCACAATGTATTGCAATTTTCTTCAAAGCATTATTTATCGTGTTTACCGTTGGTAAACGAAATACATGATCCGCCTTTGCACATCCCCTATCTTTTTCTAAAATCTGCATGGGAATATCCAATGTTAAAGAAAGCTTTTCGAGTCAATCTCCAGCATGTTGAGGCAACAGCATTAGTCGATTTTACAGGATTGCCGATTGACATTGTTTCTTTGCTATAGCTGGCTTTCTAT
>JBEBQJ010000261.1:0-4546 GCA_040395455.1 Sphingobacterium yanglingense
TTCGCTTGCTGCTGAGGAGAATCAATCCCAAGAGGATACTATAGAATTTATTGACAGTATCAAGACCATGTGGTAGTGCGCCGAATATGATAGTATTCGGCGCATTTTGATTTACCCATTCTACAAAAACGGATAGAATTTTTGTAGATTTGAGGTATTTTATGATATTATAGATTATGCGTAGAAAAACACAATTAATGACCGCTGTGATGTTATTTTCAACTTCGGTAGCGGTAAGCCAAATGAAAGTTCGTGATGAAGTCCCTGCCAAATATAAATGGAATCTGACTGATTTATATTCCTCAGACGAAAGTTGGAAGGTGGAGAAGGAGCGTATACAACAGCAAATGAAAGCGGTTGCTTCGTATAAGGGTAAGCTTACACAGTCTGCTACTACTCTTTTAGAGGCTTTGGAGCTGAACAGTGGCCTAGCGAAAGAAATGGTCCGATTGTCCTCCTATGCATCGATGAAATCCGATCAGGATACCCGCGTGACTAAATATGCAGGAATGAAGCAAGAGCTACAACAACTTTTTGCGGAGTATGGCGCTTTGGTTTCCTACATGGAACCGGAGTTACTGACGTTGGAAGAAGGCAAATTAAATGCTTTTTTCGCTGCAGAGAAAGGGTTGGCTACATACAAGTTTTACCTCATGGATTTGCTTCGCAAGCGCGCACATCGTGGCTCTGAAGAAGTCGAAAAGATAATGGCTTACTCGTCATTGATGTCAGGCAATGCAGCTAATATTTTCAGCACATTTTCGAATGCCGAATTTCCATATCCAGAAATTGAGTTGAATGGAAAAACAATAACACTTAATTCAGCTAATTTTGCATTGTATAGGGCTAGCGATGATAGAGCGGTCCGTAGTAAGGTGTTTGCCGCGTATTTTAATAAGTTGAATGAGTTTCAGCGTACTTTTGGTGCACAACTGTACGGTAATATCAATGCAGGACTGTTTGCAACCAAGGCACGAAACTATAACAGTACCTTGGAGCGCGCCCTAGATGATGGTAATATTCCGACTGCGGTTTATCATAATCTCGTGAAGAATGTGAATGGAAACCTGAATACTTTTCACCGTTACCTTAATCTTCGTAAGCGTATGATGGGGATTGACACACTACATTACTATGACCTATATGCGCCTTTAGTGGAGCAGGTAGATTTGGCTTATACGGTAGACGAAGCTGTGGATAATATTTTAAAATCCTTGAAACCTCTAGGGAAAGACTATGTCGATGTTTCGAATAAAGCTTTCAGCGAGCGTTGGATTGATATGTATCCTAATGAAGGTAAACGTTCTGGAGCATATTCCAATGGATCGGCCTATGATGTGCATCCTTATATCCTGATGAACTATAATGGCAAGTATAACGATATGTCTACATTGACCCACGAGTTGGGGCATACCATGCATAGTTATCTGACCAATAAGAACCAACATTTTGCCAATGCTGATTATTCTATTTTCGTGGCCGAAGTAGCTTCTACGTTGAATGAAGAACTGTTGAATGATTATATGTTAAAGCAGATCAAAGACGACAAAGTAAGGTTGGCTATTTTAGGAAATTATCTTGAAGGAGCCAAAGGAACTTTATTCCGTCAGACCCAATTTGCAGAGTTTGAATCTATGATTCATGATCGTGTTGCCAAAGGGGAAGCTTTAACAGGTGAAGACTTTGATAAGATGTATTTGGAATTAACGCGCCGTTACTATGGACATGATAAGAATGTTTGTATCGTCGATGATAATGTAAAATCAGAATGGTCTTATATTCCACATTTCTACTATAACTTTTACGTATATCAGTACGCAACCTCTTTTACTGCGTCAACAGCACTTTCAGAAAAAGTATTACGCGGTACAGATGAGGATCGTAAAAAATATCTTAACTTCCTTTCATCCGGTAGTACCAAATATCCTGTAGATCTTTTAGTGGATGCTGGAGTAGATATGAACACCTCTGAGCCGTTCGATTTAACCATTGCTAAAATCAATAAGGTAATGGCAGAGATGGAAGCGATTTTGACTAGACTGGGTAAATAAAGGTTATTCTTCTTAAACAACAAAAGCCGTATCAAATAAATACGGCTTTTGTGTTTTATAAGTTTCTTACATAGTTTAGCTGATCAGGTAGGGATAGTTTTCTTCCAAATCAGGATGTATTTTCTTTAGTGTGTTTTTGAAGCTCGTGATTAGGGTAGGTGTTGTTTTTTGTCCACTATCTATATAATCTTCTAGTTGGCGGAAGAGAAAAGACATTTGTAACCATTGCTTCAGCGTAATGTAAAGGGGAATAAAACCTTCATCGAAATCATGGTCATAGTAGAATATCATTTCATCTTCATCAAATAACCATCGGTCTCCAGTTCCACTTCCCGCGAAGCACCAAAGTGTCGTGGTATTAAACTCTTTAGACTCATTAACTGCTTCTGGCGCATTGTATAGTATACTATCTCCTGCAATAACGATGGTTTTAATCGACGTTACTATACTCCTGTACCAATCTGAAAAAGGGAAATCCAACGATTTAGGAAAATTTTGAACAGGAACTGTATCTGTTAAAATTACCTTCTCTAGTGTAGCGATGTCTTTAATTTCGAAGTTCATAAGTCCTAAATCTGGAGATTTATTTATCCTTTGAGATTGGTTAATCTGCATAGTTCATCGAATTCTGCCTGAATGACATCACCATCTTTTGTTGCCGTCAAATTTGTTTTAGTTTCTTGAAGGTTGTATCCCTTTATGCGAAGATAGGATATCAATGCATTTTGGTGATTCATTTCAAATTGACTGATTAACTGAGGAAAGACAAATCGTACGCTATCGTGTGTATCATTGCGTGCTTCTTTAATACGGGAGTCGGTTATGGTCAATAGCATAGCCCCCTGTCCGTAGTCCGCTATGTAATAGGCATCAGCATGACAGAGCCCCGTAGCTATAATGCCCATAAGGTGTAATTCATTTGTAGAAAAATCAAATTTTGGATTTCTAAGAATATCAATTTCATTATCTTCTCCATACTTTTTTAACTGCAGCGCATGCTGTTGGATAGCATCGGAAAGTTCGGATTGTTGATTTGCCCATGCCCATAGCCATGTTTCAGAAGAATGGGAGAATGTACCTAGTACCTGTAGAGGGAAGTTCAATGTGTCACCAAAGCTGATGGTACCAGCAGTCATATCTACATTCCAATTATTATCGCCGATTAGCTCTCCAAAGTCAAGCTGTTTTTCGAGTGCAATTCCGCCATACTGCTCTAACAATCCCTCTTGTGTTGGAAAAGATGTTTGTATTTCAGTCGTTGTAATTGGCGCCTCTGTATTTTTGGTGTTATTTTTCCCAAACAGTTTATCTAAAAATCCCATGATATATTTTTTATAAGAACTAAAATAAGATAAATAGTAATAAGTTAAAGAAGGTCTAGATTATTTAGTGTTTGTCTATTTTAAAAAACTGTATGGTTTTTGGATTGTCTTTGCTATGGTTACTGTATCTTAGTTTATTGTTGCTATAGCGTTACTACATGATTAGGTGTCTTTTTTTATTTTTGTCATTTAGTTTTTTATTTTCGGCAGTGTCTTTGGCACAGAGTCTTGTCAACGAAATTGAGATTACTTCCTTCGAATCGGATACCAGCCGGCAGCGGGATCTGATTGATATAGGTAGAGAGATACTGGATATCAAACCACCCGAAGGGAAGAAGAGTACGGGAAGGAAAATGTATTTTTCATTTTTGCCCTTCTCCACAAGCGTACCTGGTGGTGGTACAGCTTTAATCACTTCGACTACAGCAGGTTTTTATCTCGGAGATCGGAGTGATACTTACTTGTCCCGTGTTACATTTACCCCTTATACTAATTTTGGTAAGCGGTTTGGCTTTCCTATTCGTTCCTATGTGTGGCTTAAGGAGAATAAATGGGTAATTGATGGTGATATTAGATTGCTTAAGTATCCGCATGAGACCTGGGGGCTCGGTACGGAACATGGTCAAAGTGAGAATATTAATCTAGATTATACTTATGTACGGTTCTATCAACATGTGTTGAAGCGCATCCGTGGGGGCTTCTTTATGGGGATGGGGTATGATTTGGACTACCGTGTCAATATCCGGAGCAAGAGTGACCAATCACTGGCCGATTTTACCGGTTATTCTTGGGGAACATCTGAAGGCGAGTCTAGTATCTCCTCTGGGCTTAGTTTGAACTTGATTTTTGACACCCGTTCCAACTCTATCAACACACTGGATGGTAATTATGCTAATCTTCAATTTCGTGTTAATCCCACTTTTATGGGAAGTTCTCACAGCTGGAGCTCCTTGTATGCCGAAGTTCGGAAATACTATAGGTTGACTGATGACTTCAATAAGCAGAATATGCTGGCCTTCCGCAACTTCTTTTGGACCGTGTTCAATTCTAAGACACCTTACCTTGATCTGCCAAATCTAAGTTGGGATCCTTATAACAGCTCTGGTCGAGGTCTTCCGTTAAGCAGGTACAGAGGAAAATCGCTTTATTATTTGGAGGGAGAATATCGTCGGG
>JBEBQJ010000262.1:0-4317 GCA_040395455.1 Sphingobacterium yanglingense
ACTGTAAAAACCGGCAGACCGGGCAGCGGAGACAATGTGTATGCTTATTCAGCCCCTTACTCCGAAAAGATATACCTCCGCGGCACCTACGGGCAGGATTTAAAGAAAACGATTGAGATTTCTCTTCCAGACCCTGCTTTTGCACTCGCTTTCGACCTCTCCAAAGCTATCGACGCCTCTGGAATATTCGTCAGTTCACCGCCCACAACGGGACAACGCCTAGTGGAACAGGACTCTCTATTCCCCAACAAAACTGCCGAACTGGACATACATACCTCTCCAAATCTGACAGACATTGTATACTGGTTTAATCAAAAAAGCATCAACCTGTATGGTGAAGCTATATTAAGAAGCATAGCCTATCTAAGCGGAGGCAAAATCTCCACCTATGATGGTGCAAACTACCTACAGAAGTTCTGGCAGCAAAAGCTTCAAATCAATAGTAACGAACTAGGCATTATCGACGGTTCCGGTCTTTCTCCACAGAATAATGTCACGACAAACTCGATGAACAGAATCATGCAATACGCTATTAAAAGGCCCTGGTACGATTCATTTATCAAGAGCCTGCCGATCTACAATGGGATGACGATGAAGAGTGGCACTATAGGAGGGACATTGGGCTACACTGGATATCATAAAGCAAAAGATGGAAAAGAGTACACCTTCACAATAATAGTCTATAACTATAGCGGGAGTGCGTCAAAAATGCGTCAAAGTATGTTCGCCGTTCTAGACAACCTGAAATAATAGCTTTATTATTGTATATTATAAAAACAGAATAATACCTTTGGAGGCTTAAATTTGACACCCATATTAAAATGAGTAATATCAATAGAAAAAAAGAGGCTTTGGACTATCACGCCCTTGGCCGTCCCGGTAAAATTGCAGTTGTACCAACAAAACCTTACAATTCTCAACGCGACTTATCGTTAGCCTATTCACCTGGAGTAGCAGAGCCTTGTCTTGCAATCGCTGAAAATCCAGAAGATGCTTATAAATATACCGCAAAAGGAAATCTAGTTGCCGTAATCAGTAATGGTACTGCGGTATTAGGTTTAGGAGATATCGGTGCTCAAGCAGGAAAACCGGTTATGGAAGGGAAAGGTCTTCTTTTTAAAATATTTGCAGACATCGATGTCTTTGATATCGAATTAGACACAAAAAATGTAGATGAGTTTGTCAATATCGTTAAGGCCTTAGAGCCTACTTTCGGAGGCATCAACTTAGAAGATATCAAAGCACCTGAATGTTTTGAAATTGAACGTCGCTTAAAAGCGGAGATGAATATCCCCGTTATGCATGACGACCAACACGGTACAGCTATTATTTCTGGTGCAGCATTAATCAATGCTTGTGAGCTTCAAGGAAAAGACATCGCGTCTGTCAAAATTGTTGTCAATGGTGCTGGTGCTGCTGCCATCTCCTGTACAAGCATGTATGTAGCCGTAGGTGCTAAAAAAGAAAACATCGTCATGTTGGATAGCAAGGGAGTAATCCGTAGCGATCGTGAACAATTGGATGGTTCCAAAGCAGAATGGGCTACGAATCGGGATATCCATACGCTAGCCGATGCGGTAGCAGGGTCAGATGTATTCATCGGTCTATCAGCAGCAGATGTTCTTACAGCAGACATGTTAAAATCAATGGCTAACAAACCAATCGTACTAGCAATGGCGAATCCAAATCCAGAGATAGCGTACGATTTGGCTGTAGCTACTCGTTCCGACATCATCATGGGAACAGGTCGTTCAGACTTCCCTAACCAGGTGAATAATGTCTTGGGATTCCCTTATATTTTTAGAGGAGCTTTAGATGTCCGCGCAACAGCAATCAACGAAGACATGAAAATTGCGGCAGTCCATGCCATCGCTGATCTAGCAAAACAAACCGTACCAGAAGAGGTAAACCAAGCATACAACACAAATAATCTACGTTTTGGAACGGATTACGTGATTCCAAAACCTACAGACCCCCGTTTGATTACAGAAGTGTCTATCGCCGTAGCTAAAGCTGCCATCGCTTCCGGTGTAGCCCGTCAGACAATTACGGACTGGGAAGTGTACAAAGATGAGCTTCGTAAACGTCTTGGAAAAGATGACGGTATCATGCGCAAGGTAACCTCCATTGCGAAAAACAATCCAAAACGAGTCGTTTTTGCAGAGGCTGACAATGCAAAAACACTTCGTGCAGCACAAATTGTGAAAGAAGAAGGAATCGCTATTCCTATCCTATTGGGCAACAAAGAGCGTATCACCAATATGATTGAGGAGTATGCTTTTGACTTGGACAATGTTACGATCATCGACCCTAAAGCCGAAGAAAAGACAGAACGCTTTGAAAAATACGCAGAGCATCTTTACAAAAAGAGACAACGCAGAGGAGTTTCTAAAATGGATGCAATCAAACTGATGTCCAACCGCAATTATTTTGCAGCCAGTATGGTCGAATTCGGCGAAGCTGACACCTTGATTTCGGGATTGACACGCAATTATGCATCTACCATTAAGCCTGCACTACACGTGATTGGAGCCAAAGAAGGAAGCCGCATTGTAGGTATGTACATGATGTTGACCTCGAAAGGTCCTTTATTCCTAGGCGACACTACGGTAAACACAGATCCTTCTGCTGAGGAACTTGCTGATATCACTGTATTAATTGAGAAAGCTGTACGTCGTTTTAATGTGAAGCCAAGAATAGCAATGCTTTCTTACTCTAACTTTGGTTCTAGCGATGGTCCTACACCCACAAAAGTCCGTGAAGCTGTCAAATTACTTCATAAGAATCATCCTGAAATCATCGTTGATGGTGAATTACAGGCTAACTTTGCGTTGAATAAAGAGATGTTGGACAGTAATTTCCCATTCAGCACACTGAAAGGTGAAGATGCCAACACCCTTATATTTCCAAGCTTAGCATCTGGAAACATTGCTTACAAACTATTGCAAGAAGTTGGAAACGCTGAAGCTGTTGGACCGATACTGTTAGGTATGAACAAACCTGTACATGTATTACAACTGGACAGCTCCGTTCGTGAGATAGTGAATATGGTAACCATTGCGGTGGTTGATGCACAGGCACACGAGAGTTCAAAATAAAGTTACAAAGGTGATAAAGGTTACGATGGTTATAAAAGACACCTTCATAACTGACATAACTTTATAACTTCTATAACTATAAAACAAAACCATGTACGATTATTTCAATGGTAAACTCGTATTCAAAGCCCCTACCCATGTCATACTTGAGGTTGGGGGCATTGGATATTATGTCCATATTTCATTGACGACCTATTCATTGATCAAAGATCAGGAGAACTGCAAACTCTTTATTTCTTTTCAGGTCCGCGAAGATGCCCATACCTTGTTCGGTTTCGCTACAGAGGGCGAGCGCCATTTATTTAATCATTTAATTTCGGTTTCAGGAATAGGTCCGAATACAGGTCGAATGATGCTTTCTTCTATTACTCCTGAAGAGATTCAATCTGCTATCATAAATGGTCAGGTAGCTATTATCCAAAAAATAAAAGGGATAGGCCCTAAAACCGCCCAACGGGTTATTCTCGAACTACAGGACAAACTCAAAAAACAGGGAGATCATGCCTTACTTCCACTTCCTACTACGGTACAGTCTGTACCAGACGAAGCACTATCGGCTCTTGTAATGCTCGGTTTCCAAAAATCGCAAGTCGAAAAAACACTCGCTACACTCGTCCAAACAGAAAGTGACCTGACAGTAGAAGGGCTTATCAAAGCCGCTCTCAAAAAACTGTAATACGTAGTAAAATAACGACATTAACAATCTTTTAACATTTTCCTCTCAGGAATATCTTGGGAGATTTTGTTATTATTAATTAAAACTTAGATATTTGCTTGAATAATAGCAATTATTAATTTTATTTAGCCAAACTCCCTTGAAAAAGCACAGGTCATTATTTTCATTATTGATACTTGTTTGTGTACTGATAAATTTTGGCTATGCCCAAGTGGTAACACCTGTTACCAACCTTTCAGCAGATGATTCTACAAAATTAAAATATCACTTAAAGGATAATCCCTTTATCAAGTTACCTAAGTCTTATCGTCCCATTGCACTAGATATTCCTGAGAATATCGAGCGGGAAATTATTTTTGACCCCGAGACGAAGCAGTATATCATCCGAGAAAAATTAGGCACAAAGATGTACCGTCCCCCTCTTTATCTCAGCATTGATGAGTTTAAGGATTATGAGTTTAAAAGACTCAAGAAAAACTATTGGGAGGAGCTTGCTGGTAAAGAAATGGCGGAGGAACGTCGACGTAGACTATTCCCTGTTAT
>JBEBQJ010000263.1:0-4216 GCA_040395455.1 Sphingobacterium yanglingense
AATATTTCCTTAATGATAGATTCAGGTCATATTGGTTCATAAATTTGTTATCAGCCACTTTGTAGTAGCTCCAGCCCCCCATAAGTGTAAAGCCCCAATTTTCTATACGGTGCTGCCATCCCGCATTAACCGATCGTGATAGAAAACCAAAACGATTGTTCAGAAATTGATAACGGGATGGATCATCCGGCGATGTACCGATATTGGCAATTAATGTAACATAAGAATTTGGTTTTTCGCTGTTATAATAGTGCCTAATTGCCAGTGAATAAGCCTGGTTCCATCGCTGTTCATCACGCATTAGAAATCCCCTAAGATAGACGAAAGTAGGTCCAAAGTATCGGCCTGCTGATGCAACCATACCATAGTTATTCGAATTGTCATTGGTCCGGACATATCGCCCACCTAAATCAAAGAGCCATAGCCCCGCCTCACGATAAAGACTATAAGAAGCTCGCCATGTTGGAAATACGCTACCATCGGCCCAGGCTATTTGATGATACGCATACATATATTTACTATAATTAATCCAGGCATCCAAACCGGCCTGATATCCTTTTTCACCACGTCTATTCCCGTAGTTAAACTGACCAATGAGCATGTTCTTCTCTCCTATCCGCTGACCGTATTCTAACCCGGAAATAAAGAAATGCCCGTTCGGCCGATCTTGCGAGCTTTGCATATGATTTGCGCCGATATAGAACTTGTAAGGCAAGTTCTCCCGATATACTTTCGTCAAATGGCGGTATTGTTCATTTTGAGGCGATTTCTCCACCAGTTGATTCATATAGTTCAATGCAGTTTGATAATCTTTATTGAACACAGCTATATTAGCCAATTGCTCGGTTACGAATACCGAACTATCACCAACATTCCATAACGTTTCAAAATCACCCTTCGCTTTATTATACTCCTTATTTGCAATTAAAGCACTTGAACGCAAATATAAGAAACGATTATCTTTTGGGTCAGCAAGCCGCATACTGTCCGAATAAGCCAGAGCCTTTTGCAGATCTCCGTCCGTAACAAATTTCCGCCCTTTTTTATACCAGTTGTCCATACGTATTTCACCTTCACGCTTTAAATTCCTTACGTCAAATTCATGGTACAGATTTGCGATTTCAATGTCTTTTGGAAAATACTTAAGGGCCAATTGCCAAGTTGCTGCGGCTTTCTCATATTGACCAGAAGATTCGTATAAAGCAGCCAATGAAGGATAAACATCCCGATAAGCAGGCTCTGTAGAAATAACTTCCTCAAAATAGGGAACAGCCCAGTCTCCACGACCCATTTTCTGATAACTTAAACCTAAGATATATTTAAAATCTGTGTATTTGGGATACTTCAATAAAACGGCTTTGCTTAATGCAATTGACTCATCGATTTTTCCATCCTGTAAATAAGCAATTGACTTCGAAACCAAGCTATCGACATCATATTTTTTATTTTGCCAATTAACCTGTGCTTGAATAGCTTGCGGTAGAAATGGCAAACAAAAAATTACTGCAAATGTGAATAATCTTTTCATCTTTTTATTTTTTAATGCGATCAGAGGGTAAAGGAGACAGGGTACCTTTTCTTTTCATCTCTCCCCAGGCATGTTTTTTCCCAAAGAGTTCCTGTATATAACCTTTTATTGAGCTGTAAACGATAATCGGATGATATAGGAAAGGCTCTATAAACGCTGTGAGACATAAACGTACGATATCTTTTCTGCGCTTATAATATTTATATACGTAATTGTCCAATAAAATGGAAAAGCTTGTCAAAAAAACCGAAAACATATAGACGAAAATCAATAACAGAATTGCCATTGGCCAATTAATACCATGAGTCAGGATAAGATAGATGTAGAAAAAAATACCCAAAATTTCCATGATAGGTGCAAAAAACTCGAAAATAGCGTTGTAGGGAAACACGATAAGCCCAAACTTTTTATACTTAGGATTAAGAAAGGCCTTACGATGTGTACGCATGATCTGCATCAAGCCTCTCGCCCATCGTATACGTTGACGTGTCAACATTTTCAAACTATCAGGTCCCTCTGTCCAACAAAGTGTCTGGGGAATGTATTTAACTTCATATTTTTGATTATTATCACACATCGTCATACACATTCTCGTCACCATTTCCATGTCCTCCCCAAGAGACTGTGAATCATAACCTCCCGCAGAAATAAGAATCTCTTTATCAAACAGCCCTAAGCCTCCAGATACATTTGGGATACAATTTAGGTAGTTCCAACCCATTTTTCCTAAGAGATAGGAACGAATGTATTCCATTTCCTGAAAACGCGCCAATATTGGTTTGGGTAATGCCGCTTCGACTAACATTCCTGAATCTACATAACTGGAATTCGACATGCGCAGTGTAGCCCCTACAGCAATGACGCGCTCATTAGCGTCTAATACGGCCTCCATGAGCTGAACCAAAGTATCATTGGCAAGCACACAATCCACATCCGTATTTAATATATAAGGAAAAGATGCCACATTGATCCCCGCATTCACAGCATCGGCCTTACTTCCCCCATTTACCTTGTCAACAATGGTTAACCGTTTATGGGATATATCTCTAGATTTATAGATCGCCTTGATTTCCTTACAAGGCACCAAATAATCAACCAAAAAATCTACCTGAACAAGATCAAACTCCTTTATTAGCTTTTCCAATGTATCATCTTTACTCCCGTCATTTACAATAACGACTTCATACCGTGGGTAAAACAGAGTCATCAGCGAGCGCACATTATTGACGATCGTTACCGATTCATTATATGCCGGAGCTACAATACTAACACCCGGGGCAATCTCAGACTCCATTAATGTCTGTACACGTCTGGATTTTCTTTTCCGAAGATTCTTGCGAATGGATATGGATGACATCCGAAATAACATGACATAGACAATCAGAAGCAAAAGGCAATAAAATCCGAAAACAAATTCTATTGAAAAAATAAAATGTTTCATAGCAGATACGTTTTATAAAACAGTTTAAAGAATTAGATGTAATGAACCATAGGATGATTAACGTAGCGTATGAGCTTATAATCATGATCATCCACCTCATCCTCGATTTTGCGCAAGCGTGCTATACTGTAGGGTTTCTGTGCAACCAATGAACGATAAGCATGTTTACGAAGGGCAAGCACGGAACTTTCATCCTTAAATATATTTTCCAAAAGATCGATTGATTTTCCCTGACCTAAACGACCTAAAGCTTTGATAATCTCAATCTTGACATGTAAGGGCCGTTTTGCTGAATAAAAATCAACCAATCGAACTTCACTATCCCTAGCCAGTAGTTTTCCTAAAGCGTTGATCGCCTTCAAGCTTATTTGAGAATTTTCATCCGAGACAATGAGTTGCCATAACTTTTCTTCATCAAGTTGCTGGTAGTAGACCATGAGATCCATTATCAAGCTATTGACCGCAAAAGTTTTTGTTGCATCCAGCCATTTCGAGAATTCATAAGTGCCCACATAATCTGTAGAAACAATTGCCTGATATATATCAAGCGCATCCAGTTCATTAATCCCCTCAATACGTGGCAAAACGATATCAAAGGCCTGCTCGCCTCTCACCTGCAGTAAGTATTTAAAGGCCGATACACGAATTTCAGTCCTCGAACTATTCATCAATTGGGTCAAAACCTCTTCTTGAATCTCCACTTCCATGAGCGCCAGATCGGATAGCGATCTTATAGTTGCAACCACATGATTACCTGCATGTCTGATTTCATATTGCGCTTCTTTATCGAACCCCAGTTCATTGAACAGATTACGCATACTCTTTCCTTTCTCCCCTCCAATGGTGAAAATAAATTCATGCAATATATGGCGGACTACCTTCTGTATGATTACTTTATCTAGATCCAACGCCAGTCGATCAATAGGAAAATGGCTGACCCTATTTTCAATCAAGATATGTTCATAGATGAAATCCCGAAGAACAGGATAAATCTTGGCCTGATAAGAACGATAGCGAAAGTCCCGATAATAAAATAACGTAATGCCAATCAGACAAAAAGCCCAAAGTAGAAAACTTAATACAAGCGCTATAGTGACCAAAATAGGCCATCCCTCACCTTCGAAAAAAGATCGAATTGAATTTATAGCATGTTCCATCTTATCAAGCATGGCCGATTCTTAAACGTACGCGTGAAATCAGTTCAGAAGGAGAAATAGGTTTTTTAATATAATCATTCGCACCCACCT
>JBEBQJ010000264.1:0-4176 GCA_040395455.1 Sphingobacterium yanglingense
CAACATCATGTCCACATTCTACCATACGTTTAGCTTTCTCGAGTACGATATTGGCTATCTTCACATGCCTATCTGCTGGCTCATCAAAGGTAGACGAGACAACCTCTGCACGTACCGACCTAGCCATATCCGTAACCTCCTCAGGACGCTCATCAATCAATAGAATGATAAGATATACTTCAGGATGGTTTTTCGCAATCGCATTAGCGACCTCTTTCAATAAATTAGTCTTTCCAGTCTTAGGCTGTGCTACAATCAGTCCACGCTGCCCCTTTCCGATAGGTGTAAACAAATCCATTATACGTGTAGAATAGTTGTTGGTACCTAAATCTAGGTTCAACTTTTCGTCAGGAAACAATGGTGTTAAGAAATCGAATGGAACACGGTCTCTAACTTCAGCAGGATTTTGACCATTAATAGCCTCAATCCTTACCAAAGGAAAATATTTCTCTCCTTCTTTAGGCGGGCGGATGCACCCCCTTACATTATCACCTGTTTTAAGACCAAATAACTTAATCTGGGACTGGGATACGTAAATATCATCTGGAGATGTTAGATAGTTATAATCCGAAGAACGCAAGAAGCCATAGCCATCAGGCATAATCTCCAATACTCCCTCATTAACAATTACATTATCAAAATCGGTATTGGCCGAAGATGAACTTTCCGCCTTTTTGCTCTCTACAGGAACTCCCTGCTCTTGTACTGCAGGCGCAGGGTCACTGACAGCAGCTTCTGAATTAAACAAATTTGGTGTAGGTTGGTCTTCTGCCTTATCTCTACGTACAACGGGAGAGACTTCTGTTTTTAGCGTCCTAGTACGACGACGAGGCTTTTCTGTTGAATCCGCTTCATCTTGTGCTTCCGCCGCTGCAGCTGGCACCTCAGCCATTGGTTGCTGAGCAATTTCAGCAATCCTATCAATTAATTCTTGTTTACGAAGCTTTTCAACCTCTACAATGCCTAACACCTTCGCTATCTCGCGCAATTCTGACACGAGTTTTGAATTCAATTCGTTAATATTCATTAATGTTGAATTATGATTGTATTTTTTGGATTTTTAATAGTTTGAAATTTAACCTTAAGACTTAAAAAAACTTTCTTTTTTTAAGTTGCTATAATCAAAACGGAAAAAATATCACTTTCTTATTCTGAAACAGGATAAACTTGAGAATGCACAAAGAAAACCATAAGATTTGATATTTCAAAAAAAAATTAAAAAATCTATCTCAATACAAGTACTTATTGCACATAGAGATAAGATAATGAATTAAACATATTTATTTTTTTCGTATGTTTAACTTCTATAAGCAAGATTAAAACCAAAAATCAACCATAATAACACGAGTGATACAACCAATAAACATTTGAAACATCCTCGTAGCAGAAGCGAGGCGCACAGAAATGCTCCAAAAACAGCATGTTCCCATTCGAGATAGGGATAACGTGCACAGCATAGCTGGTGTATCTCGAGACAAATAAAACAAAAAACAACCGAGCTAATGGGCTCATGAAATATTTTATGTACATATGAATAATAATAAGGAAACAAACTACTCCGCCCTGTACACCTTAATTGTTGTGTTTTTCTTTTGGGGCTTCATTGCAGCAGGAAACAGCATTTTCATCCCTTTCTGCAAAAACTACTTCCACTTGGACCAATTTCAGTCGCAACTCATTGATTTTGCTTTCTATAGTGCATATTACGTAGGAGCATTACTACTCTTTATCTTTGGCACACTATCGGGCCAAGATATTGTCGGAAAATGGGGGTATAAAAAGAGTATCGTATATGGCTTGCTTTTCTCAGCTTTAGGAGCCGCCGCAATGATTGTAGCCGTAGAAGTAAACCTCTATTTTGGAATGCTTATTGGATTATTTATAGTCGCACTCGGCTTTTCATTACAACAGACGGCAGCCAATCCATTCGCCGTATTACTAGGAGACCCAAAAACAGGAGCCTCTAGGGTCAATTTAGGAGGTGCGGTCAACTCTTTTGGTACCACCATTGGCCCATTGGTTATTGGTTATGCACTCTTTGGTACATTTGAAACAATTTCTGACACAGAGATATCAAATTTACCTTTAAATAAAGTAATATATCTTTATATAGCCGTAGGCCTGTTATTTATCCTGGCCGCTGGGCTTTTTCATTTTTCCAAAAAAGTGCCTGCTGGAATAAATAATGAACCCATGGAATCTGCAAACAAAGCTAAAAACACCTTGATAACCATGACCGTGCTTTTAGCATGTATGTTTATCCCTGTATTTCTTAGCTATAAAAGTGATATTGCACTCCAAATCGTAGGCCTACAGGATCAAATAAAATCCACCGCAGACACTGGGTTAATACAACAACTCAAGGTTCAAATAAAAGAACTCGGTCATCCTTTAGAACTAAAACGGATGACACTCTTATTTGGCGCTTTTATCGTAGTAGTTGGATCTCTACTATTTTCCTACAATCGGGCCACCAAAGCTTCAGAAGGTTGGGGCGCCATGAAATACCCTCAACTGGTATTGGGAATGTTAGCACTATTCATCTACGTTGGTGTTGAAGTTGCCATCGGTAGTAATCTAGGTGAACTATTAACGTTAGAAGAATTTGGCAGTCTACAATCCTCAGAAATAACACCCTACATATCTATGTATTGGGGAGGAATGATGATTGGCCGTTGGGCTGGAGCCGTAGCCGCATTTAACTTCGCAAAAACCACAAAACAGATACTAGTCGGGACTATTCCTTTCGTTGCCTTTGGTATCATTCTCGCGGTAAATTCTATAGCAGGTTTTGACATGTCCCATTTGTTTTTCTTTGCCATTTGTATTGCGGTTCAGGTTATAGCATTTTTCATCAGTAAGGAAAAGCCAGTCCGTACATTGGTCATTTTTGGAACATTGGGCGTACTTTCTATGTTTATAGGATTGGTTTCTTCAGGTACAATTGCCATTTATGCATTTCTCACCGGAGGATTAGCCTGTTCAATTATGTGGGGATCCATATTCTCTCTTTCCATCGTAGGTATTGGCAAATATACCGAACAAGGGTCCGCTTTCTTAGTAATGATGATATTGGGCGGAGGTATTATCCCACCGATACAGGGTAAACTGGCCGATATAATTGGTATACACAATTCCTACATCATCCCTTTGCTTGGCTTCATGTACATCATCGTATTTGCAATCTTGGCAAAACGATTCCTCAAGAAACAAAATATAGACATTGACCAAGTAGAAGGCTCTGCTAGTCATTAAGCCAAAAACTAATTGTACTTTTTACACTAAGTTTTTAATAAAAAAAACGCCCTTTAAGTCACCTTTAGGGCGTTTTTTTTATTATTCAGTATCTCATTTCAAAATATTACAATAGTTTATCATGGATATTTGTTAATAAAAATGTATCTTCGAAGTGCATATAAACATTTGAATTACTGGACTAAAACAAACTAGAATGATCATTATTGCAGATGGAGGTTCAACCAAAACCAATTGGTGCCTATTAGACGATAATCAAAAAAAAATCTATTTCAATACCGAAGGCTATAACCCTTACTTCGTAGGAAGTGACTACATTGTAAACTCTTTAAAAAAGGGATTACCACAAGACCTTCCTTTAGACAAAATAAAAGAAGTTAATTACTACGGAGCAGGAGTACACAACGAAGAAAAAGCAAAGATTGTCGAAGAGGCTTTCCGCGTATTATTTCCAAATGCAAAAATCGAAATCGGCCATGACTTATTAGCTGCAGCTCGCGCACTACTAGGTAAAGAGGCAGGTTTTGCTGCGATATTAGGCACTGGAACTAACAGCTGTATCTATAACGGAGACGAGATAACACACAATATCAATTCAGCGGCATATATTCTAGGAGACGAAGGATCAGGATCATATATTGGCAAAAAACTATTAACCGACTTCGTCCGCGGTCTAATGCCTGAGGATGTCTCCAAAGTATTCTTCGACACCTATAAGCTTACGCCAGACGAAATAATGGATAGCGTCTATACCAAACCGTTGGCAAACCGATTCTGTGCTAGCTTTAGCAAATTCGTATACGACAACAACGTTAATATCGAATACACACGCAAAATTGTTGACGACTCGTTTGAAGCATTCTTTGCAAACCTAGTAAGTAAATACCCCGACTATCAAAGCTATACATTCAACTGTATTGG
>JBEBQJ010000265.1:0-4134 GCA_040395455.1 Sphingobacterium yanglingense
CGGAAAGGACGTACTGTTTGCGTGTGACAGTTTACACATCCCTCTTTGATATAAAGATCTCTTCCCTGAAGCTCCAATGCGGTATAAGGCATAACACTTTTTATGGTCGGAATATTATCTTTGATCATAAATGTAGGTACCATTTCCACAATCCCTCCAATCAGAATAGCAACAAGAGCTACTACCATAAAAAGAACTGGTTTACGTTCTAATCTTCGGTGCGAAGAACGTTCGCTGACAGTTACAGGAAGTAAAGCTGGTGCTTCTGCAGGCTCATTTGCCATCAACTTACCAGACTTCATAGTCTTGACCAAGTTATAGGTCATAAGAATAACCCCACCAAGATATAATGCACCACCTAATGCACGCATCATGTGCATCGGAAGAATTTCTAAAGTAGTAGCTAAGAAGTTAGGGTATTTAAGCACCCCTTCTGGTGTAAATTCTTTCCACATCAAGCCTTGTACTACAGCAGCCCAATACATTGGTATTGCATAGAATAAGATACCTAACGTACCAATCCAAAAGTGCACATTGGCCAATTTTTTAGAGAACAACTCTGTTTTATAAATACGTGGTATCAACCAGTACAGGATTGCAAACGTCATAAAACCGTTCCATCCTAATGCACCAATATGCACGTGCGCTACAATCCAGTCTGTAAAGTGAGCAATAGCATTTACTTGTTTCAAGGATAACATCGGTCCTTCGAAAGTCGCCATCCCGTAACAGGTCAAAGCGACCACCATAAATTTCAAGATAGGTTCTGCCCGGACTTTATCCCAAGCTCCGCGAAGCGTCAATAACCCGTTGATCATCCCTCCCCACGAAGGTGCAATCAACATGATAGAAAACACAACACCTAAAGATTGTACCCATGAAGGCAAAGACGTATAAAGTAAGTGGTGTGGACCAGCCCAGATATAAATAAATATGAGCGACCAGAAGTGTAAAATACTAAGCTTATAAGAGTAGACTGGTCTATTGGCCATCTTAGGCAAGAAATAATACATCATCCCCAAAAATGGAGTGGTCAAAAAGAATGCTACAGCATTGTGTCCGTACCACCACTGTACCAACGCATCCTGTACACCGGCATAGACATAATAGCTCTTCCAAAAACCTACTGGTAACTGAATAGAGTTGACAATATGTAATACGGCAACAGTCACAAAAGTCGCTATGTAAAACCACACCGCCACGTACATGTGACGTTCTCTCCTTTTAATAATGGTACCAAACATATTGATTCCAAAAGTGACCCAAATCACAGCAATCCCGATATCGACAGGCCACTCCATCTCCGCATACTCGTGTGAAGTCGTTAAGCCCAAAGGCAACGTTATAGCTGCTGCAACGATTATTAGTTGCCATCCCCAAAAATGAATCTTACTGAGTACATCACTAAACATCCTGGCTTTCAATACCCGCTGCAGGGAATAATACACCCCCATAAAAATAGCGTTACCCACAAAAGCGAAAATGACCGCATTGGTGTGCACTGGCCGCACACGACCGAAAGTGGTATACTGTGTCATAAAATTCAGCTCTGGCCATATCAGCTGCATTGCTATCAGTAAACCAACAGACATGCCGACGATACCCCAGACGATTGTAGCAATCCCGAAGTTGCGTACAATCTTGTTGTCGTAATTAAATTGCTCTAGCTGCATTACATTTCATATTTGATTTCAAGATAAAAGTAATTACAAAAATTTGACAATCCAATGATATTTTGCGACAATAAAAGTGATTTTCGTCACTTTCTTTCTTTTTTAATTTCAACGCAACAAAAAGGGACATATACGATATATGTCCCTTGATTTTTAAGTGCTTAAACTCAGATTTTTAAATCCGATAGCCGTGTTTTGATGGATTTTCAATGACTTCTTTTACCGAAACCAACTTATAAACGTATGATCCTGTCTCCGCATTTAGACGTAGTTTAAAGTAGTTACTCTCATTTTGTCTACGTATAGAAGCTCTTAAACTTCCTCCACCCACATTATAGGCAGCAGCTACTAATGTCCAGTCACCAAATTCCGCATAAAGCGACTTCAAATAACGCGCTGCAGCATGAGTAGATTTTAAGAAGTCTACGCGATCATCGACCTGAGCATTGACACGCAAGCCGTACAGTCGAGCTGTAGCAGGCATAAATTGCCAATATCCTCCAGCTCCCTTATGGGAGGTCACACGAGGATCAAGACCACTTTCAACCAATGGCACATACTTAAAATCTTCAGGAATACCATAAGACTTTAAAATAGCAGCAATTTGCGGAAGAAACTTGTCAGCTTGCTTATGCATCTGATAAGACTGTTGCTTTTTGAAAGAAAACTTGGAAAGATATTTTCCTAGCTTCTGTTTCACAGAGGTGAGCTCCGTAGGAATACTTTCATTTGCGAAAGTTAGAGAATTGAAATAATCCTCATCTGATACTGATGTTAAACTTGCCTTTTCATGCTTCAATTTTTCAGCATGCTCTAACATCAACTTTTTAAACGGATTTTCAAAAGAATCCGGTTGTGGATTTGAATACAATCTCGATAAAACCATTATCGAAAAAATTGCACTAATACATAATACTTTTTTTCTAATCATTCACTCCCTTAATGCTACCCTATCCACGACAACTGTCGATCAAAAAATAGCTTGGTCCATTTATGAAGGGCCAAAGGTATAAACTATTACACTAAAAAACAAACACTTATAAAAACGCATTTCTGAACAAGCCTCAAAAATCATGTCCTAACACTCTTTAAACAAAGAAAATTGAATGTAAAAAAAAATCTTAAATTGGGATATTTTCAGTACCTTTGTACCTCTATTTTTATTTAAAAATTATGCCATTCAAAAATCAAAGGAACAGTCGGGATGACAACTCCAGAAAGCAAAGAAGTAACTCAGAAAACTTCAAATCCAAAGGGGGGCCTGGAAGAAAAAGTACAAATACTAGAAGCGAGAGCTTTGGTAAATCCTCTTTTTCTAAAGACAACAGAGAAGAAAAATCTTCATTTGGAAAATCCAATTTTGGCAAAAACAGGTCAGAAGAAAGTCGCTCATTCAATAAAGGTTCATTCTCAAGAAACAGAGCTGAAGAAGGTGGCTCATTCAATAAAGGCTCATTCTCAAGAAATAGATCCGAAGAAGGGGGCTCATTCAATAAAAGCTCGTTCTCAAGAAACAGATCTGAAGATAGTCGCTCATTCAATAAAGGCTCGTTCTCAAGAAATAGATCCGAAGAAGGAGGCTCATCTAATAAAGGCTCGTTCTCAAGAAATAAATCTGAAAACGATAGAAATTTCAATAAGCCTTCTTTTTCTAAAGATAGGTTTGAAGATCGCAAATCAGGAGGACGGCCTTCTAAATTCAATAAACCAAGCTCCTCTACATTTGACCGTTCAAAAGATGGTGATGCTAGAGAGAACAGGAGTTTTGGTTCAGGAAGAAAACGCATATTCAATGATGAGTATCAAGAACAGAAGGACAATAATGACTTCAAATACTCTGATAAACATAAATTCAAACCAGCTCGCAAACCAGCGAACCACGAAGTGGAAGATGATGGGCTTATTCGCCTTAATCGCTATATCTCTAACTCAGGAATCTGCTCCAGAAGAAAAGCTGATGAATTAATCAGTGCCGGAGTAATTTCTGTAAACGGAGAAGTTGTTACTGAATTAGGAACTAAGGTCGATCCTGCCAAAGACGAAATCCGTTACAATAACGAACGTCTGAAACGTGAAAAAATGGTCTATGTACTCTTGAACAAACCAAAAGACTATATCACGACAACGGACGATCCTCAAGAACGTCGTACCGTTATGGAACTTGTTTCGAAAGCTACTAAGGAGAGAATATATCCTGTAGGTCGCTTAGATAGAAATACAACGGGACTATTATTGATGACCAATGATGGTAATCTAGCCGATAAACTGTCCCATCCTAAAAACAATATCACCAAAATCTATCAGATTGAACTTAACAAAAGTCTTACCCAAGGAGATTTCAATAAAATCGAATTCGGTCTAGAGCTGGAAGATGGCTTTATAAAACCAGATGACTTAAGTTATGTGCAAGGTGCTTCTAAACGTGAAATCGGAATACAAATCCACTCCGGCAAGAATAGAA
>JBEBQJ010000266.1:0-4121 GCA_040395455.1 Sphingobacterium yanglingense
AAAAGTCAAAGTATTATATATGAAAGAAGATTCGCTGGCGAATAAAGTCTATATAGAGGTTCGGAAGAAAATCTTATCAAGCCAACTGGTTGGTGGCGCACGGTTGGTTGAAAGTGCTTGGGCGGAGAAGCTTGCGGTTAGCCGGGTCGCTGTGCGTGAAGCTTTTATGCGTCTTGCGGGCGAAAGTCTGGTGGAGTTTGGTGAGAAAGGTGGTTGTTTTGTGAAGAAGATGACCGTCGAAGATGTGAAGGATATCCGAGATCTCAGAGAGTTGCTGGAGGTTGGGGCACTTAAGATTCTGTTTGCTAGGAGAGATGAGGAGGTTATTCGGGACTTAGAGCTTATCTGTAGTGATTTTTCGGATATGGTGAGTAAAGGGTATTATGGTGGTGCTTGTGAGGCGGATGTTCGCTTTCATGAACGCATAATCGAAGGAACCCAAAACTCTAGGTTAATTGCAATTTATAAAAACAGCAATATTCCGTTGTTTCATATGAAGTTGGGAGCTATTCTCGGACAGATGGAGGATTATTTGGATACAGAGCGGGAACATCGGGCAATCGTCGAAGCTTTGAAGACGGGTGATTGGGATAGTGCTTATTCCACCTTGGTGAGTCATCTTGATCGGGGCGAGCAAGAAGCATTGGAGCTGGTTTAGTGCCCTGTTTTATAATAAAAGAGGCTTATTGTAATTACAATAAGCCTCTTTTATTTGTTTTGAATTGAAGTAGTTGACCTTTGTGTGCTTCTGTGATTATTAACCCTTGTAATCCTTTAGGGTCCAAGGCACAATTGGTCGGATTGGGATGTAGGAGTTGGACTGAATCAATTGTTTTTCCTTTGGGATCCAATATAGTTATCTTTTGGTTGCCATATAGCGCGACATAGAGGTTGCCACTCTGGTCAAAAGCTACCCCATCTGGGCCCACAACGCCTCCGACATAAGCAAATTTCTCTACTTTTTCCAGTACTTTTTCTCTTGGGTTCCAGTCTGATCTCCATATGTATTTGCTCCCTGTTTCTGCTATATATAGTGTGTCACTGTCCGGAGCAAAGGCTAGTCCATTCGGATAATACATGTCGGTATGGATGGTGTGTATCTGTCCGTCTGTGGATAGGCAGCATAGATAGCCGGTTCCGTCATCGAGTTGACCGCCAGGGCATGTGAAAATAAGATTGCCATATTGGTCGAAACAAAGGTCATTCGGCATTTTCAAGGGAATGTCGCCAATTGTGTTTATGACGGTTTTATGCTCTTTTTTAACAGGGTCATAACGGCGGATTGCATTCTGTTGGGAGTCACAGAACCAAATTATGCCTTTTGAATCTATTGCTATTCCATTGGGATGTCCGCCAACATCGATTCGGTAGTAGTGGCCTTCCTTGTAATAGATGAGGTTGCCCGCTTCTTTCTCTACAAGCCAGATTCCGCCTTCGTGATCAAAGGCAGGGCCTTCGGGAAAGTTTAAGTCGCTAATGAGTTCTCTTATCATATGTTGTAAATATAGTTCTTCCTCTTTATGAAGTGTAGTGTTTTTGTGCTTTTATATTTTGTTGCAATTGGCTTAAAGTTTTTTTTGAAAAACATTTTAAATGTATACATTATTATTGTAATTTAGTATACATTTAAAATCTGAATTGTATGCGCCTGTATGACTAATGAGGCGGTCCAATTATAAAAATAACAGCAAAATTATATTAAGGCATGCAAGGAAATGAAAAATCGGCCGCAATCTTGCGGGAGAATGCAAAATGGATACCTGGAGGGGTGGTATCGTTAAATAGAAAGTCTGATCCCAATATCTGTTTTGTTAAGGGAAACGGTAGTCAGGTAGAAGATGCGGATGGTAATACTTATATCGATTATCAAGCAGGTTTTGCAGCTTCCTTTTTGGGGCATAATGATCTCGATGTAAATGGTGCGGTATTACGTACTATTGAACAGCAACAAGTTTTGATGGGGGCGGGACCTACGTTGTTAGAAGGTGAGTTTGCTCAATTGTTTTGTGCTTCGGTACCTAATGCAGAGAGTATACAGGTTACTACGACCGGTTCGGAAGCGACTTATCATGCGTTGCGTATAGCGCGTGCAGTCACTAATAGAGATCATATCATTGTTATGCAAGGAGGTTATAATGGTTGGCATAATGATGTGGCTTGTAACGTAATCAGTCAAAAGGCTGATGTGGGGCCATTTGTTAGTCCTGGAGAGTATCCTTTTGATGGATTAAGTGCAGGTGTCCCTAAAAACCATAGTGACTTGGTTCATGTGGTAAATTATAACGACTTGGAAAGTGTACGTTATGTTGTTGATAAATATGATGTAGCATGTATTTTATTAGAGCCCATTTTGCAAAATGTAGGGATTGTAAAACCACAACCGGGATATTTGGAAGGCCTTCGGGAATTGGCGGATGAGAAAGGGTTTTTACTGATTTTTGACGAGGTAAAGACAGGCTTTAGACATGCGCTGGGTGGATATCAATCGATTTGTGGCGTGGTTCCAGACCTGTCTACCTTTGGTAAAGCGGTAGCTAATGGGTATCCATTGGGGGTTATAGCAGGTAAAAAGAAGTATATGGATTACTTTGTAGATCCTGATAAATCTAAGAGAGTGATGATAGCTGGTACATTCAATGCTTTCCCGTTGACGACAGCGGCAGCTATAGCGACCTTGAAGAAACTTTCTAGCGCAGAATATCAGGTGTATACGCATGTAGAGCGTTTAGGAGCGCTTTTGGAGCAGGGGTATAATGAAATATTTCCTAAATTAGGAGTGCCGTTTTATGTCGCTCGTCAGGGATCCGCATTCTGTACGTATTTTATGGATCATGCTCCTGTTCATTATCATGATATTTTAGATAACCATGATTTTGATCTGGATATAAAGTACCGTAAGAATCTAATCAAGGAAGGGATTTTTAATTTTCCTGCGGCAATTAAACAGGGAAGTATCTCTTTTGCGCACAGCGAAGAGGATATCATGAAAACGCTGGAAGCAACGGAGCGGGTAATCAAAGGGCTGTAGTTGAATTAGCTCCTTAGCGAGATAATAGGGCATATTGATATTTGATAAAAATTGATAATATGCCCGTATTAGATCTTGAAAATGGCATTTTGGCCGAACTAAAATACATCGATCTGTTCTGAATAGATCGGTACCAAGTAAACCGAGTGTATTCTGCTTGTCAGTATCATGAAGCAAATATACTTTTGATGATTTTTTGTCCTTAAAATAACGCGTTCCGCTGAACTATTGTTGATTAGAAGAATGTGTACAGAGGGGATTTGTTATCTCGCTGGAGTGGGACAAGTTAGTAACATGTAGAAAATAAGTAAACCGTATATGAAAATAACCGCTATTGAGACCTATGTGTGCCATGCGCGCATGAGGAATTGGATCTTTGTCAAAGTTGTCACTGATCAACCTGGGCTATGGGGATGGGGAGAGGCAACGCTAGAGTGGCATACCCAAAGCGTGGTGGGAGCTATCAAAGATATATCCCAGTTATTAATTGGAGAGGATCCTCGTCGTATTGAACATCTATGGCAGATGATGTATAGGCAGCACTTTTGGCACGGCAATGGAATAGTCAGGGGAACCGCAATTAGTGGAATTGATATCGCGTTATGGGATATTTTGGGAAAAATTCATAATGTACCTTGTCACGAGCTTTGGGGAGGGCGCGTGCGGGATTATATACGCCTCTACTGTCACTTGGGGGGAGGGCGTATGGAAGACTTTTATGAAACGGCTCCTGATGATGCTAAACGCTTTGGAGACCTAGCCCTTAAGGCTGTGGACGAGGGTTTTACAGCTTTTAAGTCGATGGCGGTACCAGAGACTATGCCTCTGGAAGGATTGCGGCCAGTCAAGTATGCAGAAGCTTGTGTACGCGCCATGCGTGACGCTGTAGGCGATGATATCGATATTATGGTCGATTGCCACGCCCGGCCTAGCCCACGTATGGGAATGTTGTTTGCTAAAGCGCTAGAACCTTATGGTTTGTACTTCTTCGAAGAGCCTTGCTGGCCAGAGAGTATGGAGGATATTGCTTTGATACAACGTGCTGTGCAGACGCCAATTGCATCGGGTGAACGTCTCGTCGGCTTGCATGCTT
>JBEBQJ010000267.1:0-4116 GCA_040395455.1 Sphingobacterium yanglingense
GAATAAAAAAGTAAATTTCATAATTAATAACATTTTAGGGAGCCATGGTCTATAGCGCCGCAAGTGCATCAAAGCATTTTTTTTCATACTTTTGTTTTGGGGTTTAATGATTAGTAATAATTCAGATTAATTTATCAGAACAGGTGAATAAACTGACAGCGGTATTTAACCCTACTAACCGTAAAGTGGTAGCGCACTTTGCGGTTTTTTGCTGTCAGGAGTCAATTTAAATGCGTGTTTTCTAATTTTTCATATGGATAGTATTTATATTCGGTAAGACCCTTACTTTTCTGCCTTGTATTTCAAATTTGATCTTATTGGTTCTTTCCAGCTGCTTTAGAACAGATATTAGATCATTGGATCTAGAAACATAACCCCATAGACTTAATTCTCTAGGTACGTTTTCATCGTAGCTAATGTCTACATTATACCACCGACTTATGGACTGCATCACGTCTGCTAGCGTACCATCAAATTTGAAGAAACCATTTTTCCAGGCCAGTACGGCTTCTAAATCTTCCTTTCGCATAGTTAACTGCCCATTGTTGTTGACCGCCTGTTGGCCAGGAGATAATATTTTTTCACCCATCTTGGACGCTACCTTTACTTTGCCTTCTGCAAGCGTTGTTTTTATTAGGCCATCTTTTTCGCCATATGCATCGATGTTAAAATGTGTGCCCAATACTTCAACCTTCTGCGATTCTGTTTCAACAATAAACGGTTTGGGTGATTTTGCAATTTCGAAATAGCCTTCACCCTTGAGTTTGACATTTCTATAATTTTCACGGCCTATATTAGAATCAAAACTTAAGCTAGAAGCAGAGTTTAACCATACTTTTGAACCATCGGGAAGTAGGATCTGATAGGTTTCTCCATTTGATGTAGCCAATATGTTATATCTTGAGGACAATTTGTTCGTATTATCGTGTATTATGTGGTATTCCAAAAAGCCATCTTTAGATTTTGAGATAGAGACACCTTCTTCTAGGGCAACTTGTCCAACATTTACATTCGTTAAGTTAATATTGGATCCATCAGCCAATGTCAGGGTCGCACCCGACTTACCCGGAGCTATAACGCTACCAGCATAATCTTGGACAGTATAAGTTTTAACAAAATTTTTGTAGACGTAAATGCCCGAAATACCACACACTAAAAGTATAGCAGCTGCATAGGCAAACCATTTAGCTTTTCGTATCCTAGGCCGATAAATGTTTGGTTCTAAAGAAGTCCACATTTCAGATTTGATACGTTCATAGTTTTCCTCCTGGTTTTTACCCGTTGGAAATATGGTTTTATAGGCATACCATTCCTCAATAAGTCGTCGTTCCTTGGGGGTTGCTTTGCCCGAAAGGTATTTATGTATAATTTTTTTTACGTAATCTTTATCCATCTCACTTCATTACTTGGTTAGTAGTCCGATATACTATATATACAGATGAGAGGATGTTTGGGAGTAGATTAAATTAAAATTTATTTAATTTTAATTTAATCTACTATTTTAGGTTATGAAAGGATTATTCTCTAATAAAGATTAGAAGAAGTAATCCATATGAACTGAATTTTGATAGTCTATCCCTTAATATCTTTAAAGCGTTTTGTACTTGCTTTTTCACTGTTGTTTCACTGATATTTAATCGTTCTGCAATTTCTTTATGGGATAGATCCTCAATTCTGCTAAGTTGAAATACTTCACGCATTTTCTCTGGAAGTTTAGCAATTTCTGAAGCTACCAGCAGAAAGAGTTCTTTCTCATCAAGTTTTTCAGTAGTTTCATCCGTTATATTGTCGCTGTAATTAGCTACTTCCGTCAAATAATCGCTCCTGGTATTCCCTTTTTTTATTAAATTAAGGACGCGACTTCTAGATGCAATGTAAAGATATCCAGATAGGTTTTGGTCCTCTTTGAGTTTGTCAGACTTTTCCCATACATACGTAAAGAGTTCTTGAATTATATCTTTCGATGCTTCTTCATCTCTGAGGACTTGATTCACTTTATAATAAAGTATCATCGCATATCTCTCATAAATCTGCGCAAAGGCTTCTCTATCACCTGTTTTTAAGAGAGAGACAAGTTCCCGATCTGCGAGATTTTTGTAATTATACATCTATTAGTGTTTATTAGTCGATAAAAATAGATTTTTTTTTATAAAAGAAAGATAGATAAATATCAATCGCTAATACAAATCAAACTCAATATATAGAAATGGTTATAGACCCTAGAATTATCGTTTCTATTTTTCTTGATAAAAAGCCTGAATGATAGTCAGACTCAAAAGGTTGGTATCATTAAATACGCCTTCCTTTTTCACTAGATATCCCAAAAAGCTCCGCCAGTAGGCTTATAGATCCATGTTTTTTAAGCAAGGAGTTCCTGCAGTCTTGGGATTTGTACTTGTTATGTTAAGTTCAGTTTAATAAATCAAACAATCCTAAATGGCACGGACCTCTAATAAATAACTGTCTTTCTTCAATTAGTGATAGGATTAGGTTGTAGCGCAGAATGACAAAAAGCAAGACTTCTATCGAATAATTTTTAAAATTAATATTTAATAAATTTTGAGTTAAAATGAGACGGATATTTTTGTTAGCAAATTATCCTAAATGAAAACGTACAACAAAATAGTATGTGTTAGCCTATGTTTAGCTTTCATATCCTGTACTCAGAACAGCCCTAAGGATGTGGTATCAAATCCTATTGATAGCAATACTCTTCGGCCAAAGGCCGCAGAAGTGGTGAAAACAGTCCCTGAATTTAATTTAGAGCAGATACCAATATCGACGATTGACCTTGGAGATTTCCCATACCTGACTGCACCCGACAAATACAAATATTCTGGTGATATCCAGAGACAGTTGGAAGAGAAATACTTCTTCTACAACGACAGTCTCGTTCGCAAAGTAAATGGAGAGTATTTCCATACCACTATATTTCCAAAAGGCGATGCTTTTGAGGATACTTTTGTCGTCTCTGAATACACGAAGGCCATTGAAAAGCTAGGAGGTGTGGAGTTGTATTCTGGAGGTTTACCTGTCGTTGCTGCCGAACTAATTGACAAAGAGAAACCTGCCTATGTCAGTGATATGTACGATCCAAGAGCATATAAATATAAGCAGTTTTTGATCAGAACATCCAATACCAATATATGGGTAGAGCTGTGCCATGGACTCAATGCACGGCAGATCGATTTTACTGTTATCAAGGAACTTTAAGATTCCGATTTTACTCGGTCGTTAAGAAAACTTGAGCTAGAGGATTTGCAACCTTTGGCTAGTGATAGGTAAAAGTAGATTTAATGGAGGAAAAGTAAATTCAAGGGGGTGAGGAGATATTGATTTTGAGCTTTTCTTTTCCTCACTTCGATAGGGGCCATATCTACAATTATGTACTCGAGTTTCACCGTGTTAATACCAGGGCAAAGTCAGGCTTCCCGGAAAGACACTCCAGGTGCTATTTTTTGTTCTACTAACCACTTTTTTTTTGTAATATTGAAAGTAGATCGCTACCATTTAGTTACATTCTAATCATTTCATTTGCATGGATCCCATTAGTATATATTTTTTTGCGATTGCTTCTATTATCGGCATTGAAGCCACTGGTATCGTTAGCCAAAAAGCAACTGTCACGATCAATCCTGTGGCCCAAACATTTGAAATTCATCAAGAAGATCTCTTTTCGATTATGGCTACACGAGAGGATAGTCTTGCCGTAGCAAATGAATTTTGGCAAATTGCAGAACTTCAACAGGATATAGCAGAGAGATATGTTGATGGTTGGATTGTAGAGGAAATCATATTTAGTAGAAAAGGCGAGCAACTGAATGCTCTTTTAAAAGGTCGGTTTACAGAGGCGATTGTACTTGCCCAGGCAGGTATCCATATTGATTCTGCATTAAACAGTGGTTTCTCGCTCATGAATTTCCCAGACTGGAACATCCGTTCAGCCGATGCAGTTTTAAAAGAAAATTATTGGTGCTGGCCAACAGACAAGACTGTGACGATTATAATGGAACCCTATAAAATTATTCCTGACGATTACATAGGAGATAAGCGAAGCATGTTAGCGTACTGGAACGAATGGCTGAATAGTCAATCGAAAAAATAAACAACTTATAT
>JBEBQJ010000268.1:0-3992 GCA_040395455.1 Sphingobacterium yanglingense
TGTATAACTTGGGATTGTTTACAGCGTGATGGACCGTATATACAAAAAAGATAAATAAGGGAACTAAGAACGTTAAAAGTATTACAAGTCCCATAAAAGGTAGATGCATGATTTTATTTTTTTCAAAAATAGGGTATAGTTTATAATGAAAAATATGGGAAACCGTAAAACAGGAAATCTATTTTATAGATAATCTTGGGTAACATTTTAGTGCTTTTGTGGATAGATAGGTAATAGGTGTTTTATAGTGCAATATAGATGAAGCTTAAAGTTAGACAGGTGGTTTTGTTTTTTTTGGTATTTGTTGTTTCGCTGATTGTGTGGTACGTGTATCCGCAAAGTGGTAACAGAATCTTTTATCAAAACTATCGCTATCTCTCTGAAATTAGAAAGAGTGGTCCTTATGTTATTAAAAGATTGGCTAAGGCTGATCTGGATTATGTGCCTTGTTTGTTAATGGGGAATAGAGCAGATGTGGATGCAGTCTATCTAGCACCAGACGGTAAAAGTGTATGGTACTTGTCTATTGCAGATATTAAGCAGAGTAAGGGGGGAATTTTGTATGAAGGTTCCTCTTGGAGGCAAATAGATTTTGAAGGGAACGTTTTACAATGTCTTCCCGAAAATGAACTACCTCCGGAAGGAGGGCATTTTCTTGAAGATAGACTTCAGTTTAAAAAGGAAGATCGGAACGATACTAATGGAATATTGCGTGTGTCTCATTTTAAACGCAACCATTTCAATTGGAGTGTACTGAATCCCTTTAGTGATTACGTACTGTCGCGTGAAGAACATAGCTCTAAAACATACTGGGATGGTGTAGCTTATCTAAAGTTGATTATGCCAGAAGGAAATGTCGATTTTAAAACGGAGACCAGTAATACAGATTATGGTTATGGCTTTGGAGCGAAGCTGTTTGAAATACCAACGGTATTTGCCAAGAACCAGTCTATGCTATTGACCTTGACTAATACCGGACTGTCGGGAAAGGATCAAGGGATATATCTGATTTATAAGAAATAAATGATTGTAGGGTGAATTAGTACGTTTTTGTATTAAAGTGTTTTTCATTGTTATGGGGGATAGTAATTATTAATCTTTTCTAAGCGAGGAGCGCTTCTTTATCGATATTATCTCAAGTTTTTTTTGCGAAAATCTAAAACTTTGGTCATATTCAGAAAGAATATCCCGAGGTTTGCAATTAGAACGAATTGATGAAAATGGAAGAAACAACGATATTGAATTTTAGCGAACAATCAACAAGTGCAATCTATAATGAGGTTTTTACATGGATTAAAGATTTCGGATTAACAGAGCAGGTAAACCACATATTGGCTTCTGGGCTACTACTTTTTGTCGCCAGTTTGCTTTTAGTAATTGTTGATTATATAACACGCTATGTATTCAATACATTAGCAAGCCGGTTTATTAAAAAAACGGATAACGATTGGGATGACCGCCTTTTGGATAATAAAGTGCCCGTTCATTTGAGCCGTTTGGTATTAGTACTGATCGCTCAACAGATATTTCCATTTATCTTTATTGGATTTCCGATGTTCAGTCGGGCCTTGAGTGCCTTTTTAGGTATTTTAATGGTGTTTGCTGTATACGCATTGATCAATAGTGTATTACGTACATTGAGAGATATCTTAAGGAGTACGATTGCATTTAGGGACAAACCTGTGGATAGTTATCTTCAGGTTATACAGATCTTTATGATTTTTGTTGTAGGCATGTTGGTTGTCTCATTTTTGACAGGAGAGTCCCCTTGGTCATTCTTGGTCTCTCTAGGTGCGGCATCAGCAATTCTTATGTTAGTCTTTAAAGATACTATCTTGGGATTTGTAGCTAGTATACAGGTATCTGCAAATGATTCTGTGCGTGTGGGGGATTGGATTGAAATGCCCAAATATGGGGTAGACGGTGATGTGTTGCAAATTAACCTGAATAATGTACGTATTCAGAATTGGGATAAAACGATTGTCACCATTCCTACTTATACGCTACTCAGCGATTCATTTAAAAACTACAGAGGCATGCAAGATAGTGGCGGCCGACGTATTAAACGATCTATCAATATCAAGATTTCCTCTATTCGTTATGTAACGTTGGAAGAAATCCAACAATTAAAAAAGATTGCCCTTTTGAAGCCTTATATTGAAAAGAGAGAAGAAGAGATAGCCACTTTTAATAAAAATGAAGAAGTAGATGACACCGTGTTGGTAAATGGTCGCCGGATGACCAATATCGGACTATTTCGTGCTTATGCAATGGCCTATGCACGTAAGAACCCCAACATACATCAAGAATTAACCTTATTGGTCCGTCAGTTAGCAGCTACAGAGCATGGATTGCCCTTAGAACTCTATATGTTTACAAAGGGAACCCAATGGGCTTTCTTTGAGGATACGATGTCTGATTTGTTTGATCACCTTTTTGCAGCGATCAAGTACTTTCACCTCGAAGTTTTTGAGTTACCGGCATCTGACGACTTGCGTAGTCTACGAGTGCCAGAGCAAGTCTAATAGAGAGTTGTAGTCCGAAGGTGTCTTTTTTGTTTCCTTATAGGACCGTTGGACCAATAGTGAAAAATTAAGAAATAATATCTATGGGAAGTTTTAACGTTGCCCGAAAATTTTAAAACTTGTTTGTTTTCTGCATTATGGATGAAACCAAAATCTAAATGCACTTGGCCGTAACTTATAATTCTCTTTGGATCAGAATGAGACAGTCTATGCTCAATTTGAGACAGTGGGTTTAGTGTCATGGGATTGGAGCATATTCCTATATTTGCCACCTGGTAAAAGGAAGCACTGCCCATTTATATCTTTGGGCTCCATGCTCAAAAAAGACTTTCTATTGCCATTATAAATTTTTAATAAATCGTGCGTGAAAGGTGGCCACCTAGGCCACCTCTTCATCTTGGTCTTCAAAGAAGGAAGCGGAAAGAAGAACGATATTAAGAGACAGATTTTAAACAAGCAATTTTAATAAAGGTAAAGGAGTTTATTGATTTTTCGGTAGCTCTAAAGACGTATAGATATGATTAAACCTACATTATTAATAATGGCAGCTGGTATGGGAAGCCGCTATGGTACGCTCAAACAGTTTGATTCTTTCGGTCCAAATGGGGAAACTATCCTAGACTATTCAATTTATGACGCCCTTCTTGCTGGATTTGGGAAAGTTGTGTTTGTGATTCGTGCCGAATCCTTACCGATTTTGCGGAGATTGTATGAAGAGAAGTTAGCGAATAAAGTCGAGGTTCGCTATGTTATACAGGATTTTGATTTGGAAAAATTTGGAATTCATTCCAAGGTATCCCGAAGTAAGCCTTGGGGTACGGGGCATGCTGTGCTAAGTGCGTTTGAGCATATAAATGAGCCTTTTGCTGTAATTAACGCAGACGACTTCTATGGACGGGATGCTTTTCAAAAAATGGGTGATTTTTTAACCCAACGGATTTCGAATACACAGATGGGAATGGTGGGGTTTAGATTGATAAATACACTTTCTGACTATGGCACGGTATCTAGAGGTGTATGTACTGTCGCTGATAACGGAAATTTAGAGGCTGTAATCGAACGAACGAAAATATATTATAAAGATAGCGAAATAGATAGAAGTATCGTCTATCAAGAGTCGGGGCAAGAATTTAAACTGGGAAATGATGTACGGGTATCTATGAATTTTTGGGGTTTTACACCTAATGTTTTCAAGGTAGCATTGGATTTATTTAGTGTATTTGTAGAGCAAAATAGAGAAAATCAACAAGCGGAATTCTATATTCCTACTGTAGCTGATTACATGATTCGCAATTCTCTTGCTAACTTTCTAGTTATAGACACCCATGCCAAATGGTTTGGAGTGACTTATAAAGAGGACAAAGAAGTGGTACAGACCTCAATACAGGATCTGATTGATTACGGAATGTACAATCGCCATCTTTTTACTTCGTGATTTATTATCGTCTCTCTTTTCTTCATTCAGAG
>JBEBQJ010000269.1:0-3864 GCA_040395455.1 Sphingobacterium yanglingense
CATATTACTAATTAATTAAAGTATTTTTAAATATCTCACTAATCTGATAAGCTAAATAAGGAGGTAGTTCATTTCCTACTTGGTGATATTGTTGTGTTCTCCCTCCATAGAGATAATAATTATCAAGAATAGTCTGTATAAGTGCAACCTCCTCTACCTTAAGATCACTCGCTTGAAATGGTTAAAATAATATCCATTCGTTGATGTATAACTCAATATAGTGGTAGCAGCATCATTGCATCGTTGCCCCCTAAAACGATCGTTGAATATTCCGGATGCATAATAATTATCGATTTTAGGAGGTGTTCTTCCTTCTTGTATAAATTTTGCCAAAAAATTATAGCAGTAAATATCCTGTAACAAATGACATCGGTAAACATGATGTGAAACGCTGCCTAAATTTGGATGAAAAAAGAAATTACCCATCGGTAATTCTCTATTTATATCATAAGTGGTAGCATGGAAGAACTCCTCTCTCAAAGTACTGGCCAACATTGTTTCTAAAACTTTATTTTCTAAATCTCCGTCGAAATCTCTATAATAGTATGTAATACCCTCAGAGCAAGTTTCAAATTTATCAGTCACTTCCATTTATTTTCTTTTCTTTTTGCGATTACCCTCTTTATCTCCCGCAGATTCAAGGAATTAGTTATACCATTTCTTAACTTTAGTAACCTTCCGATAACATTCTGGAAAGTTAACGCATCTTACTGCACCAATACTTCAGGTACGACATTAATATCACTACGTATTCCAAGCAATATAATTCGATGTCGCTTCTGAAGCACACCGTAGTTTTCCGATTTAATTAAAAAATCTTGAGGGCTAAATTCAGTCTCCACACTAAGCAGATTTTTTCCTTGGGGAATTTGGTCTGGTGTAAATTGTCTAAAAAATCTACGCAATCGTAAAGTCTGATTGGCATAAGGGTCTTTTTCAATAGACAACTTGATTTGGAACACACAATTTTCATCATCACCTAACATGGATGAAAAACACTCCCCCAGTCCTCTTGGACCAGCAAATAAATCTATAATTAGAATGGACATCTATTTGAAATTTTAACCGCTAAAAATCTTTCACAATAAATTCTAATCTCATAATCAAATTTCTTGACATAAATCAGTATAACTCTCTACCTAATACATTGAACTTGAAACCTCAACAATCCACAATAACAGGCAAATTATTTATATCTGCTATGTTGTTTTTTGTAATTCGTTCATTTCTGGTTCATTCATTATTTTCAATGTAAGCATAAAATAACTTTGTAGACATTTAGCACAGTAAAAATTAATAAAATAAAAGTTAATAATACTCCAAATATACCTTTAAAAGTCTTTATAACATTACGGAAAACCGTAGTAAAAGATAGTAATGTAAAAGAAAATCCAATAGCCGATGTTCCTAACTATTGCTAATATAAAAAACGACCTGAGTAGTTGTCGATTCTTTGTAATCAAAACCATCACTGGTCAACCATGGCTTTATCCTTTTCTGTCAAGGAGGGTTAACCCCTCATGCTAATATACATTATTTATTTTGAATTAATAAATCCATACAATGCCTCCCCTAAAAATTTTAAAGAATCCAATTTTTACGACAAGAAATTGATCATTAAAACTTAAAAGATAGCTTTTAAACGTATAATAATGAGTTCGGAGATAAGTTGGAACCATTCACCATTTTCAAAAAATTTACAATTGTATAGTTTGAAAGAAAAATCTAGCATTGAAGTCTAGATAAAATTATGAAAAATATTTCTCATTATCCCTAACTTTGAATGATGGAAAATTACGATGACGAAAACGACAGAATTCATGTCCCTCGCTTTGAGGAAGCTGCGGGGTTCTACACCACGCCGAAGCGAAGTTACAACATGTCAAAAATCAGAAATCGTAACTCCAAACCTGAGCTCGTTCTAAGAAAAGCATTATGGTCAAAAGATATCCGTTTCCGTCTTCATGATAAGTCCCTTCCAGGAACTCCGGATATTGTGATCAAAAAATATAAACTTGCGATATTTGTCGATGGTGAATTTTGGCATGGATTCGACTGGAAAAACAAACGCGAAACGATCAAGTCCAACCGTCTCTTTTGGATACCCAAGATCGAACGCAATATGCAAAAGGATATGCGTGTCAATAAGGCCTTACGAGATATGGACTACGTTGTATTTAGATTCTGGACACAAGACATAATCAAAAATCTACCTAAAGTCCTCAACCAGATAGAACTGTTCCTAGAAACAAGAAAACTTTGGAAATAGCTGCACTATCCTTTAAATACATTATCCCGATGCCAAGCTAAGTTTTCCTGCGATGGATAACAGCGTTGTAGTTCAGGAACTAAAATTGGCTTTCCTTTTAGTTTTGATAGACTATAAGCATGGTCCGCTAATTCGTCGATATGCGCTGAAACCATAATGGTGTAATTTTCATCTATACTAACCAGCCCCCTATCGAATGCGCGGTGCAAATTTGGACATAGTGCTATTCCATTCGTCACCTTGTCATCATGCGTCACCGCAAAAGGAACGATATGGCATGCATCAATAAAGTTGTACTTAAAAGTAGACCGCATCCGCATGCCTGTCATGGCGCAGGTATCCTGATAGAGCTGCGGGATATAGCGTTTGAACAATCCAGATCTGACAAACACATCTTCCTCTGTCTGAATAGAGATATGTTTGTACTGAGCCTCCGGCTCATTCAGCACCAATGATTGCACTTCATGGTAAAAGCCGTCATTCAGTTCCTTATGACGATAGTAAGCTAGACGTTCCTCTGGAAAGTAACTAGAAAGTAGCTGATCACGGACTGTGGTGCGGTTCAACGGATCACTAAGCAACACGGCAAGCTTATCGTCGAACGATCCATATGCGACCACTTCGGAAAGGGTCTTTACACTTTTGATATGCGCATTGATCTGAAACCCGGGATTTGGGTATAGATACCAGAAATTTCCGTTTGCTGCCTTATCGGACTGTAGGTAATAGAAAGGCTGGGTAAAGTCTGGTTGATGCGCAGAGCGCACCAGCAAGCGCCAGTTCTCCTGAAATAGTCCAACGAGATCAACATTGACTTCAAAACGATTGTTGATCATGGTACCCTTTTCGATCAGTTCAACCAAAGTCAAGAGCAAGATCGGCTTATGCGGTGCCAGTCCATATTTGGTATTGGCTCTCTTAACATGGGTAAAGGCGCTGAGGTAAGGAACTAGTTCTGCATTCATAAACGCAAAATAGGCAATCTTTTTAAAATAGTGCCAAATTAAGAGCGATGAAATTGAATCTTTAGATTTGGATACAACTTTTCCTTCGGATCAATCAGTACTTGCCAGGCTTCAAAACGGGTGCAGCAAGTTTCTCTAAAAATTTCGATATGTTCATTGAATTCGGTCATACTATTAATATTTTAGGCTATTTTTTAATTAACAAGCCTACCTTATCACCGCTTAAGAAAGCTTTTTGGCTAAATGTTAACCGGATTTGGCCTTCGATCTAATATAGAGATAGTAAGTTTGATTCATTTTGAATCTACAATCATAAACTAAATAAAATAATGGAAGAACCGCTATTCTGTAACCCAAAAAAAATATTTATCTTAGCAATTAAGAAGTACTGCTAAATAATAAAGAATTCCCTAACCGTGCCTCTTTAAACGTATCCTCACCAATATTAGCAATGAAATAAAAATAGGGGGTTGATAAAGCAGTAAATTTGTTTAACAGGCATGTTTGTAAAAGGAAGTTTAGCCTAATATTTAAAAATAGCTAACCTATTATGGAAATGAATACCGAAACGATCTTCATATTGATGCCCTTGCTTCCGTGCATAATCGTATATTTAATAATGATGTACGG
>JBEBQJ010000270.1:0-3855 GCA_040395455.1 Sphingobacterium yanglingense
CTGGTAGAACTGGAGTTTCCAAAATGTTTGGTTGTGCTAATTACAAATATGGTTGCGATTATACGACCTTTAAGCAAGAGCGAGTAAATAGTCTTTAATAGTCTGAGGTATTATTGGTAGAATTACTGTATAAATTGCTTTTATAGCGATATTTATAGATATTCGCGACCAAAGAGTTGCCTTAGTATTGCTGCTAGAGCAATTTTATCTAAGCTGAATAGTAATTTTCTAAAATGTACGAAAACTTTCAAACCATCATTATTATTGTTGCTTCTATCGCATTGTTCGTATTCGCTTTGCAGAGCTTTAGTAAAGAGATAGATAACCTAGGCACGGAACGATTGTCTAAGTGGATGGGTAAAATTACTAAACTACCATTAGGAAGCTTTTTATTGGGAGGAGTCTTTACAGCGATTGTGCAGTCGAGCACGCTTGTCTCTACGCTTACGGTGTCGTTAGTGAATACAGGAGTTATTACCTTCCGCGACAGTATTTTGATTCTATTAGGGACCAATATCGGTACCACATCGACAGCCTGGATTGTCTCCATGAATTCAGACTTTATAGGGCCATTTTTTATCGTATTAGGGTCGTTGATGAGTATGTTTCCAGCGCGGATTGCAATAGCGGGTATGTCTGTGTTTTTCTTCGGTTTTATTTTTTTCTCGCTATCTTTTATAGGTGAAGCAATGGAGCCTATAAAAAGCAATCCGTACCTTATAGAGGTGCTATCTAAGGCTTCCAATCCATTTCTGGGAATTATATACGGTATTGTCATCACCGTGATTATACAGTCTAGCTCTGTCGT
Organism: Sphingobacterium yanglingense; assembly: GCA_040395455.1. Taxonomy (GTDB): domain Bacteria; phylum Bacteroidota; class Bacteroidia; order Sphingobacteriales; family Sphingobacteriaceae; genus Sphingobacterium; species Sphingobacterium yanglingense_A. The sequence continues at coordinate 809 of JBEBQJ010000270.1, forward strand.
GGTAGGGCTTGTTATTGTGCTTTTGACTCAAGGCACGATAAGTATTGATGCTGCTATTCCGATTGTGGTCGGAGCTAATATCGGCACTACATCCACCGCCCTGCTGGTGAGTTTAAAGTATTCCTCGATTTCCAAACTCGTAGCATGGGCAGCTTCAGCATTTAATATTATCGGCGTACTTATTATGTTTCCCTTCTTTGGGGCCCTGCAAAATATAGCTGTTTCCTTTAGTACTATTCCTTCAGTGCAAGTAGCGATGGCTTACACGTTGAATAATACCTTTACATCAGTATTCTTTTTATTGTTGATAGAGCCTACGCTAAGGTGGCTGCAGAGCCATAGATGGTATAAACCCGATTTTATAACGGAAATAAAAAAAGCGGAACCTCAATAGAGGTTCCGCTTTTTAAACTGTTTTAGAACGAAATCGTATGTTATTTTACACGTTCAAAACGATAACGTAGTGGATAGTCTCTCATAATAGGGGTTATTCCCCAATCCTTGGCCGACTCGTAAGTTTCTTGAAAAAAGTCGATAGGTTCATAGTCATCTATTGTTATTTCTAAATACTCTTTTCCATTTATTGTAGTAATCCGTAATCCCATTTGGGCTTTCCTCGTTACATTTTTATTTGGAGAGAATGATACATTTGCTTGACCTTCTACTATCATCACACTTACCTTTGGTTTAGGGAAGCCTGGAGATTCTACTAATGTCTGAGTAGAGTCCGTTTTTTTTGTAAACTCAGTATTTCTAAGATAGTTTTTTAAATCGCCAGAAAGTGATACACTAAAAGAATTATTGTCAAACTCAAGTATATCAGCTGCTGTGTTATTTATTGGGAGTTTTGTCATGTCTTCCATCCATCCAGCCATTCCATCCAAAAAGTCAAATGTGGTGAAAGTTACGTGTTTCCAAGTTCCTGTCAACCGTTCAAATGTAGTCGAAAGCAAGCTTACTTTAGTCTCATCAATATTGCCAGGATGAAATGCGTTAGGTAGATTTTTCAATCGCAAGACAATGCTATTTTTCCCAGGCTCTTCTTTTAACAGTTTTACCTTAATGGTTCCTTTACTTTTTCTTTTCTCAATTGTAATGGTGTTTCCTTCAGGGAAACTAAAATGAACTCCTTCTTTGGCGGTAGAGCGCTCGACGTCTACTTCTACCTCCAGCGTTACAGGCATTTCATTAGAAAATGTACCGATCACTGTACTTAACGATACGGTTATTTCTGTAGTTTCACTCACTTCGTATGCTGGATAATCAAATGTATAGATAACAGCTTCTTCTAGATTCAAACCGACCTTCGCTTTAGCTAGTGCCAAGGTTCCAAAATCGACAGGGAGTAGCAACACCTCCAAGGTAGCATCCTGAGGAACTTCTTTCAAAAACTTAATTTTCACATGTGCTGCTGTCGCATTAGTAAATGAGAATGTTTTATTTACTACCTCATAATCCACGCCTTCTTTTAGGTCTCCAGTGATTACGAAATGGACTTCCCCATTTACCGGGCTATTAGCTAAAACAGTAAGTGTTGTCTCATTTTTTGTATCTATGCCATATGTCTCTTGAGTAAGACCAATTACGGTCATTAGCTTATAATCATCCTTTTTGACACAAGAAATTGCGACAAAGGACAATAAAAACATAAAAATAATTCTAATATTATTTCTCATGGTATTTATTCTGTTGTAAGTGCCCCATACTCTAAGCGTTCCTTTTCTACCAGGTTGCGCTCTTCTTCCGTTAAAATGGTAGGTTTGGGTAAATTATAGTTTCTGATGATTCCTGTTTCTACTCTTGGTGACACTTCATTTAGCTTTTTACAAGATGTGATTGTTAACAGGATAAGTATCGTACTGATTAGTGTATATCTAAGTTTCATTATATTACAATTTGTAGCCTTCATTTTGTACTAAACCCGGTACAACTTCCATGTCGACCCTCGGCAATGGGAAAGTATACATGTATTTATATGTTGTATATTTAAGACCATTATCGGCAGCCCAAAACTCAGGTCGGCCGTTACGCTTCAATTCAAAAAAGCGATCCCCCTCGGCATACAACTCTTTTCGTCGTTCGTTAAGGATCAAGCTTATCAACTTGGAAACAGGCTTTCCTTCCGCATCTACCGTTATCAAAGATTCTGCATTTACTTCTGGTAGCGTACCAGCTGTCAAGTCTACGTTATCTTCGATTCGGTGTGCTCTTAACTTATTTATGGCTTGTAAAGAAAGGTCTTCCTTACCTAGATGCGCATAGGATTCGGCTAATATCAATTGAAATTCGGCAGACCGCACTTTACCATTAAATACCTTGTTGTTAATCCGTTTTTTGTCGAAAGACAGCGCATATCGAACATCTTTTTCCTTTTCCACAAAAAGATCTGTAAACGACTTACTTAACGGTCTTTGCGTGCTAGATTCTTGCTCAGTGATATTCCCTTGGTCATTTGCCCCCGCATAGAGGTAGGATTTCAACAATACGTTTTTCAACTTGGCGTGCTTACTCTGTATCATATCAATGTAGTCCTTACCCTTTACCAAGGGGTATTTCTCAACAATCTCTTTTGCCAAGATTGAGGCTTTTTCCCAATCCCTTATCCAAAAATAAAATCGAGCTTGATACGCCTTGGTGACGTCAGCTGTATAACGATAAATTTCGTCCTTAACACCATAAGTTAGTGCTTTCTCAAATTCATCTGCGATGAAAGCTACAGTCTGTCCATAACTGGATCGTGCGGGACGTGCCTCCATATCAAAGTCCCTAACAATAGGTAGCCCCGGTTTGTCATCTGTTGTATACGGCTCGCAATATTCGCGCAATAAATAATAATAAGCCACTGCTCGTAGGGAATGTGCTGTACCCAAGACATTTCTATCTTCTTGTCCAGTGACAGACTTCATATTATTGATAATAATATTGGCGTCACGGATTACCTCATACAGGTTTTCATACCGTACTTGTTTTCCATTTAACGACGACCCAATATACTTTGGCAGGTTACGGCCACCTGACAGTGTCAGTGGTAATGAAAAGTTATCTGT
>JBEBQJ010000271.1:0-3747 GCA_040395455.1 Sphingobacterium yanglingense
ATACTCTTTCCGCTCGTGTTGCTAACTATTTTTTTAAGACTGACTTTATCCCCTAACTTGAAATTGGCTTCTGTCAACTTATAGTCCAATAAGTAAGGGCCACAGTAATAATTGCCTTTTTCATCGCGCTCAATTATTCCTTGATATAGGCCTCTTTTTGTTTCTCGTGGCATATTTGCTTTATTTTATTGGGCCAAAGATACGCAGATTAAATGCATTATTAGGGTTAGCTTAAAGAAAACGAAAAGCAACCTATTTAAATATCTCCTCTTTTAAGCAATTCTATTGCATGGTTTGCCGCTCGGGCGGTAAGCGCCATGAATGTCAATGATGGATTTTGGGTCCCTGTAGAGGTCATACAAGAGCCATCTGTCACAAATACATTCGAGCAATGATGTAATTGATTCCACATATTTAACATTGACGTCTCTGGATTATACCCCATACGTACTCCGCCCATTTCGTGGATATCTAACCCAGGGTTTTGTGTGCTCCGATTTTGGTGTATATTCTGTACTCCCGCCGCTTCCAACATTTGTGATCCTTGGTCCAAAAAATCGTCAAGACTCTTATAGTCATTCTCCTGATAACCAACAGAAGTAACCAAGAGAGGCATGCCATATGCATCCACTTCTGTCTCACTGAGCCTGACGTGATTGTCTAGAATAGGGATAGTCTCTCCCTGCATCATCATAAAAACCTTCCAGCCACCAGGCTCAGTCAGTGCATCCTTAAATGCGCCCCCCACATCTCCCTCAAAAGAGCCACCTACAGGTCGATACGCCGAAAAAAAAGAGGCATACCCACGTAAAAAACTAGTTTCCTGCCTTTTAACATTTCTAAAATTGGGTATAAGGGGTTGTGTTGGGCGCTTGCCATAGTAGTATTTATCGTCAAATCCCTCCACCTCTCCAGACAACTGTCCCATGTAATTATGAAATGCTATATATTTACCCAATAACCCATTGTCATTGCCTAGGCCATTTGGAAAACGCTTCGACTTTGAATTCAATAAAATTTGATTCGTGGCCAATGTAGAAGCATTAACAAAAACCACCCTTGCATAAAACGCTATATGCTCCTTAGTATCCCGATCAATAACGCGCACTCCGCTAGCTTTACCCGTTTTTTCATCATAGATAATAGATTCTACTATAGATTCGGGCCTCAAAGTAAGGTTACCTGTTTTCAGTGCCCACGGCAATGTGGAAGAGTTGGAACTAAAATATCCTCCAAAAGGACAGCCCCGACTACACAATGAACGGGCCATACATTGTGTCCTGCCCTGAGCCACATGTATAGGCTGAGGCTCGGTCACATGTGCACAGCGTCCACTGATGACCTGTCGATCCGAATAAGTCGAATGGATACGGCTTTGAATCATTTTCTCGACTGCATTAAGTTCAAAAGCAGATAGAAACTCGCCATCAGGCATCATTTGATTCCCCTCCTTTTTGCCCGAAACCCCAATGAATTTTTCAACATAACTATACCAAGGGGCAATATCTTTATAGCGAATAGGCCAATCCACAGCAAAACCATCGCGTGCAGGCCCCTCAAAATCAAAATCAGACCAACGTTGAACCTGCCTTGCCCAAGTCAATGACTTACCCCCGACTTGATAGCCTCGTATCCAATCGAAAGGCTTTTCCTGAATATAAGGCTGTTCGCTATCCTTCGTAAAAAAATGCATGGCGTCTTCCTTAAATGCATAGCATTTGGAAACAATAGTATTTTCCTTTAAAATCTCTAACGACACCTGATTACGGTGAGCCAATTGCCAAATGTCATGATGTGCTGTGGGATAGTCCCGAATATGTTTGACATCGGAACCTCGCTCCAGAACTAATGTCTTAAGCCCCTTATCACAAAACTCTTTCGCGGCCCATCCTCCCGAAATACCGGAACCGATTACAATGACATCAAATTGATTTTTTTCTAACATTTTCTAGGTTTTATAGCAAAAAGGTCAAACACCAAAGTTCTCCGTCTCCGCAATTAATCTGTTTAAGATTAGTGTCGTAGACAATCTACTAAAATAAGATAAAGATTGTCCTGTCCAAATATTTAAAAACTCCATATTCTTATTTTCTTTGGCAACACGACGTAATTCTCCCGTAAGCTTGTTTTGATAAGGGTAAGGAAGTATAAATCCACTATTATCCACAGCATCCGTAAAAGTATTCCTAATTCCTCGGGCATACCTCCCAGAGAAACTCTTCGTCAAGACAATATCAGCCTCATTTGCGCCTATCAAGCGCTCCTTCTCCATATCCGTCAACGCACTTTCAACGGAAGCACACAGTAAACTTCCGACCTGAAATCCACTGGCCCCCAAAGCTTGAGCAGCAATCAAAGTTTTTGCTGAGCAAAGACCACCAGCGTAGATCAATGGTGTCTTTACATGATCATGGACTTGGGTCAATAGCGAAAGACCACCTATTTCAAGCATATTATGACCAGCAAAACTTCCCCTATGTCCACCAGCTTCAATCCCCTGGACACAAATAACATCGACACCCGACTCTTCCAACATCAGCGCTTCACCAACGCAGGTACAGGTCCCAATCAATAGACAGCCTGCGCCTTTTAAACGAGCTATACTTCTATTATCCAAATTTCCAAAAGTGAAACTTAAAATCTTACACTGTGTTTCAATAACAACGTCAATTAGTTCATGATAGCTATTGACCTTGAGTGTCGAAAGATCTGGAATATTGACCTTTAAATTATTACATTCCGCCAGCTGTTCAATAAAAACTTTAGTATTTTCATACTGTTTTCTTAAATCATCGGTCACAGCTGGGACATGATGGACAAAAATATTGACGGCGAAAGGTTTGTCTGTCAAGGCTCTCGTCCGATGGATAGCTTCCGATGCGCTCTCCGCATCCATATCCCCTAACGCCAATGACCCTAAACATCCAGCTTCGGCAGCCGCGGCCACCATCTCGGGGGTAGTAACCCCGAACATAGGAGCTTGAATCACGGGGTAGGATACCCCAAGTAATTGTACTAATTTATCATCCCAATGCATAGTATAGCGCTTTTTTATGCCTAATTAAAAGTTCTAACACAAAGATAGGAGTATTTCCTTCCTACAAAATTGCGTCTCAGAAAAAACATTTTTTAACGTATCTTGCATAATGGCACAACTATTATTCCAGCATATTAACCAATTTGTAAAAGTAGGGGAAGAGGAGTTCAAAGAGATGATTCCATATTTTGAACGACAGCGTTTCCACAAAAAGGAGATTGTCATGCAGTCTGGCGAGCGTCAGATAAAAGAGTATTTTGTAGTAGTAGGGTGCCTACACATGTATTTTATAGATCCACAAGGGATAGAGCACACCGTCCAATTTGCTTTACAAAATTGGTGGATAGCGGATTATCTCGCTCTTCAAAAAAAAGAAGCTACCGAATTTTATATACAAGCAGTAGAAAATACCCATCTGTATAGTATCACCGCAACAAAAAGAGAAAAACTCCTTATCGCTTTCCCAAAGATGGAATCTTACTTCCGAACAGTATATCAAATCGCTTACGGTGCCTATCAAACGCGCATGAAATACATTTTAAGCTACAGTAAGGAAGACATATACCTTCAGTTTAAAGATGCTTTCCCTAACTTCGTAAACAGTGTCCCGCAATACCTCATCGCGAGTTACCTTGGACTATCGGCCGAATATGTAAGTAAATTAAGACGTAAAATCACTTCTTGAACCTGTTCAAGTTTTTAAACGTGTC
>JBEBQJ010000272.1:0-3715 GCA_040395455.1 Sphingobacterium yanglingense
CGTATCTTTGAATCATTAGGTTACGAGGTTATAAAGCTAGACCGGGTTGTTTACGCAGGTCTAACCAAGAAAGACCTACCGAGAGGACGTTGGAGATACTTGGAAGAACGTGAGCTTATTCAATTAAAGCACTTAATAAAATAAGACTAAAGTCCCGAACAGATCGGGACTTTAGTTTTTTATGAAACCTATAGAATACGGTTAAAGATTTGTACTTTTATACATTAATTAACAAACATAATGACAGACCCTAAAACTCTTACTTCCGTTGCTGAGTTTCATAAGACTTTTCAACACCCTATACTAGATACTCCTCAAATTCCTTCAGAAAGCAGATGCAAATTAAGGGTTTCTTTGATAGAAGAAGAATTAAAAGAACTCGAAGAAGCTATTCAGGCCAAAGACCTTGTTGAGGTTGCCGATGCACTTTGTGATATACAATATGTCCTAGCTGGTGCTATCCTAGAATTTGGACTCAAAGACAAATTCAATACACTATTTGAAGAAGTGCAACGCTCTAATATGAGTAAAGCATGTAAGAATGAAGAAGAAGCAATTGCTACGCAAGCACACTATAAAGCAAAAGGAGTAGATTCATACTATAAGGAAGTAGATGGTAAGTTTCTAGTTTTCCGAGAAGGAGACAATAAAACGCTCAAATCTATCAATTACTCTCCTGCAGACTTAAAGTCTATTCTAGAAAAATAAAAAAGCGACTATTTGTCGCTTTTTCTATTTGGTCAACAGAAGCCAACCTTTTTGGTTAACAACGTCTCCCTTGTGTCGGTTTGCTTTCATTATATAATAATATGTCCCTCCGCTGAGTCCAGTTCCATCCCAACTATTATCGTAAGAACTGTTATGATAAAGGCGGTCCCCCCAACGATTAACAATAGTGAGTTCTAAACTCATAAACTGCTCTTCTGAAACAAAAACCAATTTGTCGTTGTATCCATCTCCGTTAGGTGTCAACACATTATTAAGCGTAAAAACTCCGTCTCCCTCTACTGTGACATAAACTGTGCTCCTAGAAACGAGCTCGAACTCGTCGACCACCTCATAAACGAAAAAATCAGAACCAACAAAGCCCACGGCTGGTTGGTATTCAGCTTCACCTCTAGATGACAAGGTAACAGTGCCATTGCTAGGCCGCTCGACAATCTGCGTCTTTTCCGCAAGCAATTTACCATCCCCCCCCTTGTCATTTGCCAATATCGGAATCAGTGTAGATTGCCCCTTTTTGATGGTTACATAATCATCCGCTGACAGCGGTCCATTTCTCACTTTTCCGAACTTTGTAAAATAATTCTTAGCAACCCCTACATGCATACTCGCAAGATTCTTGATACGATGTTGTTCTTTGCCTAGATAATCTGTTGTTGCCAACTTCCACTCCTTCACCTCAGAATACTGAAAGACCTCCATATCTTGGCTTTTGATTCCTCCAGACTCATCTTTCTTAGTATGTTCAAAAACATAAGTGGTATGGACATTATGATCAGCATATACTCCCCAAATTCGATTTACTCCTCCATCTTTCTTGGCAAACGACAAATTCTTATCATTTACTGTGCTGTTCACTAAACTTACAAAAAGCTCTGCCTCCACCTCTGGAGTTAGAATTACAGGGCTGTAATCTCCTTCGTTCAGTCCTATCGCAAATGTATAAGTTGTATTCCCAGGTATCTTTTTCGAATAAATCGAACTAGATGAATTGCCAGAAATAACCATTCGTGTTGGGGAAAAGTTTTCCAATACCGCCTCTAGGTCGAGTCTAAGACGATTTCCACGTAATTCGATACAAGCTCCATCTTCCATCAAGCCTATGCTTCTCTTGGTATAAAAATTAGCAGAGGTAGATTCCTTTCCTTCCAAAAAACGATGTTGTAAATTAGATAGGATTAAATTTCCGGTATTAAACAATTCTATACGAAGACTAAGCGCAAAGTTCCCGTTACCATCAATCCAAGTAGGCATCTGTACCTTGCCCTTGTCACTATTACTTGGAGGCATGATACACATTCTTCCGGTTCCCTCTAATCGTGCAGAGGGAGCAAAAATAATATAAGAAGACTTTACTTCAAGAATACCCAATACAGACAACTCCGCATTTGGTCCAAAAATCAAAGTATCGGAATCAACAACCAAAGTTTCACTCTCGCCTATTTCCCGAACTTCATCAAAGATAAAAACCTCTCTATCAATTATTTGGCAAAATGAACCAAGCGAAATCCCCATTGCCAACACAAACAAAGATAACCACTTCATAATTTCGATATGCTATACGATGAAACAAAAAAACAATAAATCATCACATACCAATGTAAAACACCTACATCCTCGCTACCTAAATAAACAAGATGCTCAACGAACAACTATTATGCTATACAGTCCAAACGATAATCCAACTATCAGAAAACTGAAATGCAAAGCAAACTCCGTAACTAAGTAATGAACGAACAAATTAGATGTTAGAACAACTTTCCTCAAGAGAGAAAAGCTATTCTGTTTTTCATAAGTATAACACAAAGAAAGAAAATAAAAAGCAGAAAATTATAAAGAATAGAAAATAAATTTCGCCTACGCACCATCCAAGCGGTATCAAATTAGATAATAATGAAAATAAATCTGAAAAATAAGAGAATTCTCTACACGAAATATCTAGCTCCTTGTTTGACCCCTCTACTTTCAAGACCTTTATCTATATAGGTCTGAATTTTAGACTTAGGGTACCCCCAATTTGGTGCAATCAGGAGCTCCTTATCCGCTATACCAAAAACGCGTTGGATAATAATATCTGGTCTCAAAAGAGGAATAAATTTTGCTAGAAAATCAGTATAATCCTCGATGCCAAACAACTTAAAAGGCTCTTTGTTAAACTTAGCTCCCATGATTGATCCTTTGACGATGTGTAAGTGATGAAGCTTGACAAACTTAATATGAGGTTGCCTATTAATCTCCTCAGCATATTTTAGCATCATTTCTTCGGTCTCCCAAGGAAACCCAAAAATCGTATGCACACAAAGCTCAAGCTTGGTGCCTTCAAGTAACTTCATTGTACTCAAAAACTCGCCATGCGAACAACCTCTGTTAATTCGCTCTAAGGTATCATCATAAATAGACTCCATTCCCATCTCCAAATCCACATCAAATCGATCAGCATAAGATTCTAATAATTGAATCTTTTCAAAATCTAAACAATCCGGTCGTGTACCAACGGATAAACCAACTGTATTTTCAGGGTCTATGCTTAAGGCCTCATCATACATCATTTTCAATAAATGAGCTGGAGCATAAGTATTCGTATTGGGCTGAAAATAGATAATGAACTTGTCTGCCGCATAACTATTACGCGCTCGTTCTATTCCGTTCTCGACTTGCTCTCTAATACTAGGAATCTTTCTAGCTGTATCTGGCGTAAAAGAATCTACATTACAATAGGTACACCCACCATAGCCTTTACTACCATCTCTATTTGGACAGGTAAAATTTCCATCCACGATGACTTTAAAGACACGCTGTCCACTATACTTCTCTTTTAAATATGCTCCGTAGTGATTGTAAGGCTTGACGCCATTATCTAATAATGTACCCATTGTTGCTGCAAAGATAGATATTAGATACGAGAAATAGGGTCATAGAAATGATATATTCACACAAAAAAGCCCCTCCAGTTTCCTGAAGGGGCTTCGTATTAAAAAAGGCACCGACCTAC
>JBEBQJ010000273.1:0-3651 GCA_040395455.1 Sphingobacterium yanglingense
GTTGAGCGCAGAGAGTACGTCCGCGCAGTGATTCGGATCACCAGGCATCAGGGGCGACTCACGACCGCCGAGGCAATGAAAAAACTGGGGCTGAGCCGCGCTACTGTCCAGCGGTATTTTTCCGAAGCAGAAGCGACTGGCGAGGTTGTCCGGCATGGTCGTCTGGGATTGTTCCGCGATCAGCGAGCCGTCATCGACTTTGACATGAGGCGTTTTGGCCTAGTGCCGAAAGCTGCTCTTGGAATTAATTACAGCCTGCTTGGCAGTCCTGTATTCCAGCGTTTCCTCGATATTCAGGAAGCCATTTTTGCCTGCGCGCCAGCATCTTCAGCCCGGGAGGCCGTATGACAATCGTAAAAACCCATACCGGTACTGTGATCACCAAAGACGGTCCGCAGGTAAAAAAACTGCACCAGACAGAGCGGATGTGGGTCGTCGGCAAAAACGAGTTTTACCACAAAGAAACCGGGCGCCGTCACTTTGCAGAAAATACGCGCCGCCGGCTGCTGCTCGACACCATCAAGCCTATCGAGGTGAAGCATGTTTAAACAGAACGAAAAATCTATCGCTCAAATTGCTGAGCATATCCCGCGCGCCTGCCGGGGTATGCAGCTGCAAGAAGCCAAAGCGCTCCTTGAGAATAAAATTGCGCTCTATACCGATGACGGCTGTGATACTGCCGTTCTTAACGCGGCGTTTGCATCAGCTCTTAACAGTCATACGCGGGAGTCTTTTTTTTCGTGCACCGCTGAGCAGCTGCGCGAGGGGGCCGACAAATGAGCAAGACACTCAGTTTTACTGATAATCATCTTCTTAGCGTTCGCACCGATGAAATTTGCTCCTATGTTCCAACCTTCGCTACAAAACAGGCCGCACTCAAGGCTGGCTCATTGTTCGGCTGGCGTTCGGCTGTTCGCATTGAAAGACGTTTCGAGAAGGTTTGGGTTGTAGGCAAGCCCTGCTTTCAAGATGACCATGTTGCAGGCCTTAATTTCGACTCCTGGCGATTTCCTCTGCTTAAGTGGGTGCAAGAAAACGGCACAACTAAATGCCCGGTTCTTACTGTCCGTAGGTTTAAACAGGAGCGTGCAGCATGACAACTGATATCAACGAACTGGCGCAGCGTATGCTAGTAGAGAAAGCGAGCAGGGAAGACGCGGTCTGCCGAGTGTGAATAAGCCCTGACACATATCAAGTCAACTTTATGTTACAACTCCTTGTCAATTATGGGTATAATCGAAAAACCAACATAATTCAAGTTAGTATTATATGAACAAAAACGACCTTGAATCCTTATCTGCCATTAGGTTTAATGAGGCTAAGTGCTTGCTAGATAATGGTTTTTACCATGGCGCGTACTATCTTTGCGGTTATTCTGTAGAGTGCGCACTGAAAGCATGTATTGCTAAGACTTTTCAGCAGCATGAGTTTCCGAATAAGAAAATAGTTATGGATTCTTATTCCCATGATTTATCTCAGCTTCTCAAAATTGCTAACTTACATCAGACGCTTCAAAACGACTTGAGGAGCGACTCTTCGCTTGAGATCAACTGGACGGTCGTGAAAGACTGGAGTGAACAGTTTCGTTACGAGAATAACATAAGCCAAGCAATGGCCGAGCAACTGCGTGATGCGGTAGGTGACAAAAATTCTGGAGTATTAAAATGGGTAAAAGCGCACTGGTAGTCGGCAGAGAGTTGACAAAAGATATGGAGTTTTCTGGTCAATTTTTATTAAAAAAACTGAAAGCAGAGAAATTAACAGTTGATGCCGCCTTGTGGTTTTTTTATCCCGAAATATCTTGGCGATACATGTTAGTTGTCAAAGAGCTTCCTGAATTGGGGCCAGCATATGTTTATAAGAAAATCAGCGAGATCAACAAAAATAGTATTTCAAAAAAATATAAGCCTATCCCGTTAGAAGCGATTGAGGCTAAGGGTGATACCGCTTATGTTTACAAGATGCTTAAAGGCTTTGCTCGAATTAGTGATGGTAGAGTTCGTATTACTAACTCTATGGTGAATGGACTTGAAATCGTTGATTGCCTTATCTATGAGCTGAAATAATTAATTATTATAAAATATGCTTTGATATCCTACAATCAACCAGCCATAATTACCTAGTCAGCCTGAGCAACTGACACTAATGACCGGCGCCAAGTGGGGACACATGGCGCACAAAGTAAAAACATCCGGATTAAAGATTTGTATGCAATAACCCTTCTGATCGTGATAATTGTTCAGGTTGTTGTAGTAAATGCAGTATTTGTCTGCGTGGGGCTTGGGCTTCTGGGACTATCTGATGCAGCCCTGACGATTTTCGCGGGATGCACAATGCCTCATATCTGTGGTCTTGTTTACTGCGTTATCCAATCCGTTTTCCGAGCAAAAAAATGAAAAGCCTTCTCTGCGGAGAGGGCTTTTTTATAGTTGATTAAAATGAAAATCTACGCGGATCGGGGTTCTCACGGGGGTACATAATTGACATGTATTTCTGCAGTGTGAAGTGCGCTAAAGACAAGCAAGTTGCCGCTGTGGCAATGCGGTTCCTCCGCCTTTTGCTGAGGGCTAATCTGCCGGAGATTTGCCTGAGAAAAGTATTGCAGCATGATAAAACCCGCTTTGGCGGGATTTTTGTTTCTGTTGTTTCAGACTAACCTCCTATCTCTCCAAAAAAATAGCTGTTGACTTCTTGATTGTTATTTGGTATTGGCGTTTGCGGGGTAAAGTTACTTTTGCAGTAGTGACCTTTTGTCCTAAGAAAAGTTACTTTTTTGGCAGTTGGTAAAACAATTTTGTTGGCGAATGAAAAGTAACTTTCCTCACCCTCAGGAAATTCCTTTATTTCCTTCGCAAGGTGAGTCATTGATGTCGGAGAAGTAACTTTCCTGGGAGGGTAGAGCGACAAAATGCTTTTTCCTGCATCTGGGGATTAATCCTCCCGATCTTAAAAAAGTAACTTTTTTGAATGCATGAAAAACGCTTTTACTTATCCTCTATGGATACTCCTGACTTTTCTGGTAATGGTGCTTTCTTATGTGTCTAAACAATGTGTTTGCTTATTTATGAAAACAATCAATTTTTTCTTTTGGATTGATTTGAGATGAGGGTTCTTGACGGTGAAAACATATAAGCAATTTTCATTTGCTTGAATTTAAAGGATTTATTTTTTATTGAAAATATCTCTTGTTATATTTGTTTGTTATGGTATTAATAATCTCGCTACACCTTTGTAGATGTATTGTATTTTCCTGTTTTGAGACTGCATCTGGCGGAAAAAGAATTTACCGGCTAAAAACTCACTGTTTTTGAGAGCGTGCAGGTTTGGACTCGCCAAATATTATTTCATATAAGGGGACCTTGTGGTTGAATTTGTAAAAACCTTTGCTGATAATTCATGGTTTGATATTGTAAGGCGATCAGATGGGTTTATCGTTGCTAGTTTTCCTGCAGAGCGAAGGCATCTTGTATATAGGGTTAACGGTGTAGTTTCGGTACGGCCACTGTTGTCTGATGAAGAGGTTTTTACGTTAAACGGGTTTATGAGATTTGCAGCAGAATTGGGCTACCGCATTATTCCACCCTCTGATAATATGTAATCAACGGCCTGAACAACCGTTAACCTACTGCGCCACGGAGAGAAACCATGGCG
>JBEBQJ010000274.1:0-3391 GCA_040395455.1 Sphingobacterium yanglingense
GTGATATCTGGGGTTTTTACCAGCATAAGGATAGTGTCGGTAATTATCGGGTGAATCCTGCTATTGCACCATCTTCTGTTATTATTGAACCGGAGCTGGGAATTGCTTCTGTTTTAGCATTGTACGCTCAATATGGGCATATCTTATTTACTGAATACGGGTTCAGGTCTTGGCTTGATTTGCGTAATGATGATGTTTCTGATGAGTATCTTGCATTAAATCAGGGAGCTATAGCCGTTATGTTAGAGAATGCCAAATCAGGGATGATTTGGAAATTGTATCAAGAAATCCCAGAGTTACAGAAGGTACGAAAGGAATTGTTTTTTGGACAGGTAGAAGACATTAATTAAAATTTACATATCTTAGTTAGTGCTTTTGTTAATTGTCCTTTTTTAGATAGATTGTTATAGTAATTATATGAAGAAAGTCTTTTTGTTTTCAGCGAGTGCTGTTGTGTTATTTTTTACGTCTTGTAAGCAACAGCAGATTATTGTGAATTCTGGTGCTGTAGTTTCAAAAGATGGTACAGATGATGGTTTGAAAAACGTGAAAAGTGAATTTGAAGATGCTTCTAGAACATCAGAAGGAATTAAATTTACCCTGTCCTCAGATTTGTTGTTCCCAACAAACTCGTCCTATTTGACGGATAAGGCAAAGGTAGAGCTTGCTAAATTGTCAAAATTGTTGAAAGAAGATAAAACTAAAAAGATTCGTGTTGATGGTCATACTGACGCGACCGGTGAAGAGGGGTATAATGTATGGTTGTCTGAAAAGCGTGCCGCTTCCGTGAAAAACAATCTCGAAGAGGCTGGTGTAGCAGGAAGTCGTATTACAACAAAAGGGTTTGGTCCCTCTAAGCCAGTGGGAGATAATAAAACTCCTGAGGGAAGACAGAAGAATAGAAGGGTAGAAGTGACTATTCTTCAATAAATAGAAGTTTTTTTTGAAACAAGAGGTTGTATGGTAATTATACAGCCTTTTGTCTTTTTATGGGATAAGAATTTCGTAAACCTATAAAGTATATGGTTGATCCAAATATAGGGAGCAAAAGCACCAATAGAATCAATAGGATGCGGTCGGTTGTCTTTTGAGCGAAGTCTCGCTTAAAAATGTCGATTAATGCCAGTATTGCAAAAATTAGTGGTGCTAACCCCGCAATGCCAAACACGAGGAGAAATACCATCTCTTGTGTTCCTATGTTTAGAAAAAGTAAATAATTCATTTTATAAGTTCTTAATTGCTGTATCTAATTTACACCTTGTTTTGAATAAGAGTGGTTGATGAAACATTTTGACTTTTTTCATAAATTTCGACTGTGGAAACAATGTCGATAATATCTTAGCTTATTTGAGTATTTTTGTTTTGACTAAGAGGGATGGACTATGTACATAATATTTGATACCGAAACTACAGGTTTACCAAAGCGTTGGGATGCGCCAATTACCGATACGGATAATTGGCCTAGATGTGTGCAGATTGCATGGCAATTACACGATGAATTAGGAAATATAGTCGAACATCAGGATTATCTCATTAAACCTGATGGATTTGATATTCCATTCGATTCTGAAAAAATACATGGAATTTCAACTGCGCTTGCAGCGGAGAATGGTGTGCCCCTTCAAGATGTCTTAGTTAAGTTTAATGAAGCTCTTTCGAAAGCAAAGTTTGTCGTAGGGCAGAATATCGGTTTCGATATCAATATCATGGGGTCCGAGTTCTACAGGTATAACGTAGAGTCTCCTATGAGCAGTATGGCTGTCCTAGATACATGTACTGAGGTGACGGCGAATCTACTTAAACTTCCTGGTGGACGAGGTGGGCGCTTTAAGTTACCTAATCTAACTGAACTCCATTCTTATCTTTTTGGTGTTCCCTTTGCAGAAGCTCATAATGCAACGGCCGATGTGGAGGCGACGACACGCTGTTTCTTTGAGTTGATTCGACAAGAAGTGTTTACAGCAGAAGAACTGCAAGTTGATACGGGGTATTTTGTTGAGTTTAAAAAACACAATCCTACTGCCATTTCTACAGTAGGTCTTAAACACACCAATTTAAAGGCCGCATCAGACGCTATTCGTGCACGTGAAAATGCAGGTAGAGAAGTTGTTGTTGATGAAGAGAGTCTTGAAGCGCTAAAGCATGCAGCGTTTGCCCATTTACATAACCATTCTCAGTTTTCAGTTTTACAATCTACCATTTCTATAGGTGATTTGGTTTCGGCAGCAGCAAAGTATAATATGCCTGCTGTAGCGATGACGGATCATGGTAACATGATGGGCGCTTTCCACTTTGTGAGTAAGGTGCTTGGACATAATAAAGAGGTTGAGGCGAAGCAAAAGGAAGATATAGCGGCTGGTTTGGAACCTACAGGCCAGCTTATAAAACCTATCGTCGGATGTGAGTTTTTTGTGTGTGAAGATCGAAAAGATAAGTCTAGAAAAGATAATGGTTATCAGATTGTATTTTTAGCAAAGAATAAAAATGGTTATCATAACTTAGCTAAAATGGCTTCGGCTGCTTATACTGAAGGATTTTATTATGTGCCTAGGATTGATAAGAGTATTGTCGAAAAGTATAAAGAAGATTTGATTGTACTCTCGGGGAATCTCCAAGGGGAGGTGCCAAGTAAGATCTTGAATATTGGTGAAAATCAAGCGGAGGAGGCATTGATATGGTGGAAGGAGTTGTTTGGAGCAGACTTCTATATTGAGGTAATGCGACATGGGCAAGAAGATGAGGATAGGGTTAATGAGACGTTGATTCGCCTATCCCGCAAACACCAAGTCAAACTAGTTGCTACCAACAATACGTATTATGTAAATAAGGTAGATGCGCATGCGCATGATATTTTATTATGCGTGAAAGATGGAGAGAAGCTTTCTACTCCAAAGGGAAGAGGACGTGGGTTTCGTTTTGGAATGCCAAATCAGGAGTATTATTTTAAATCTTCTGATGAGATGAAAAAGGCCTTTGCAAATTTACCTGAAGCAATCTTGACGATTCAGGAAATTTTGGATAAGGTGGAGGTTTTTTCATTGAATAGAGACGTACTTCTTCCTAAGTTTGAGATACCCGAAGAGTTCCAGCATGCAGAAGATGAGATAGATGGTGGTAAACGTGGTGAAAACGCGCTTTTAAGACATTTGACTTATGTTGGAGCTAAAAAGAGATATAAAGAAATAACAGAAGAAGTAACGGAACGACTGGATTTTGAACTGGCTACGATTGAGCGTACCGGTTATCCAGGTTATTTTCTGATTGTACAGGATTTTATAGCCGAGGCACGTCGAATGGGCGTATCCGTTGGCCCGGGGCGGGGATCTGCAGCAGGATCTGCGGTGGCCTATTGTTTGGGTATTACGAATTTGGATCCTATTCAGTATGATTT
>JBEBQJ010000275.1:0-3319 GCA_040395455.1 Sphingobacterium yanglingense
GAAATTAGAATTACCTTCAGGTGTTGAAGTTGAAATCAAAGTGTGATAGATTTCAGTTACTGAAAAGAAAAGCCTTCTCTAACAAGAAGGCTTTTTTTATGGACGCAAACGAAGCCATCGTGTTAAATAAAAGTAAACTCTATACAGAATGGGTGCAAGGGTACAAACTATTGCCTAATTTTGTATATGGAGAATTTAAAAGGAAAGAAGGCCCTCATAACCGGTGGCGGTAGAGGCTTAGGTAAGGCAACTGCCCTAGCGTTTGCCAAAGAAGGCATCAACGTAGCGATTACAGGGCGGAATGAACAACTGCTGAAAGATACAATCGCAGAGTTGGATACACTAGGCGTACAGGCGACTTATGCGGTCTTTGACGTAGCTGATTTTGACGGCGTAAATTCGGCTATCGAAAAGCTAAAAGAAGATTTTGGGACGTTTGATATTCTAGTAAATAATGCTGGCGTAGCTGCTTTTGGATCCGTATTGGATATGGATCCTAAGACCTGGAAAGATATTGTCGAAACAAACCTCTTGGGCACCTATTATGTCACCAAAGCGGTGCTTCCGCAGCTTATAGAAAAGAATGAAGGAGATATTATCAACGTGTCCTCTACAGCGGGCTTGAATGGTGCAGCCACAACTTCGGCGTATAGCGCGTCCAAATTTGGGGTTATCGGTTTCTCTGATTCATTGATGCGCGAAGTACGTAAAAACAACATCCGTGTGTGTACGTTAATGCCCAGCACAATAGCATCGGATATGTCCAAAGAACTAAAGCTGACAGACGGCAATCCAGATACGGTACTACAGCCGGAAGACTTTGCCGAACTGATCGTAGCTAATCTGAAATTACCACGCAGGGCGATGCTTAAATCAGCTTCTCTCTGGTCTACAAATCCATAGACAACAAAAAAGCCTCACAAATGTGAGGCTTTCTATTTTTTGAACTTCTATTCAAATTAGAATTTGAAAGTCAAACCGAATTTAGCAGTGTTGAAGAAGTTATTGAAAACATTTACGTTTGTATTGAATTCAGTCTCAGCTTTAGCACCATCTACGTCAGCTTTACGTGAACCGAAAGAAACTACATCAGCAAAAGCAAAGTTAACAGCAATTTTCTCTGTTAAGAAGAAGTTAGCACCGATACCTGCATTAGCACCAAATCCATTGAATTTAGCTGCATCAGTCTTAACATCACCAACTTTTTTCTCACCAACTTTCTCATTCATGTAACCAACACCTACTTCAGTGTAAGTTTTGAAACGTGAACCAACTTCTAAGAAGTAGTAACGACCGAAAGCACCAACACCAAAGTTTTTGTCTGTAGCAACAGTTTTGATATCAGCTGCATAAGTAGTTTTTTTATCTTGACCGAAACCGAAGTCAACTCCTACCGCGATTTTATCCGTTACGAAGTAACCAGCTTTAGGATTAAAGTTAAACTCTGAAGTTTTAGCTTTTGTTCCTTTATCGTTAGTATTAGAAGATTGGAAGTTACCTTCTACGATGAAGTTACCTTTTTCAAAACCAAATTCTTGCGCTTGAGAAGCAGCAGTCAAACCTGCAACAGCAGTTAATGTAAGTAAAAATTTTTTCATATCTTTTTAATTTATATTTAACACTGGCAAATGTAGAACTTTTTAAAATCAAAAAAAGAACAAAAAGTCTTCTAATTGTCACAACAACTAAAAAGAAAAAATAAAAAACTAAAAATCAACACGTTACAAATGTAACAATTATAACTTTTATTAAAAAGCGATAAAAAAGCAGTCTTTTCTGAAATTTTAACAACATAAAACCGATTTAAATACTGACTATTAAACATAAATAGTCAAATATTTAAAAGGTTTCAAACGAAACTATAAAAACAGCTCTAAAAGTTTATGAGTGAGTAAAATTTTAGAGCTGTTTTCCCGCAATACCGACCGCTCCCTCTTACGCCTTCAGCTCTGAGACGTCCTTCGACTGTTGCTTATACACTCGAAAACAACAAAGAGCCAAACCGATACCTGTTAATCCAGCCGACAACAGAAAAGGCATTCCTGGGAAATAAAACCCCGTGCCCTCTCTGGTGAAATAAGAGAAACTAGAGGTCATCATTGGCGGAGCGACAAAAGTGGTAAACCCGAGCAAACAACCTAAAACTCCCTGAAGAGCCCCTTGTTCATTATCAGGCACCTCTAAGGAAATAATACTCTGCATAGCGGTTCCTTGAATACCTCCAATAATAAATACAATTATTCCACCGAATAGTAACCACTGCGCGTCAGTAAAAGCGAAAATAAGGAAGCCAAGCATGATGCAACATAATCCACCAATCAACATCTTCCGTTCCCCGACTCTATCCGTTAGAAAAGCGACACCCCACAGCTGTACAATAATAGAAAGGGCACCAATAAATGCCAATGAATACCCCACCATCGCATTGCTCCATTGAAACTTCTCTATGGTAAAGAATGCCCATACACTCTCCATACTATGTGTAGCCATAGAGATGAACAACATTGCGACAACTAATGACCAAACGGCAGGGAGTTTGCGCAAGTGTACAAGGGCGCCCAAGGGATTTGCTTTCCTCCAATCAAATTTCCGTCGATTATTTTTCTCTAGCGACTCTGCAAAGAAAAAATAACCGAATATAAAATTGATAAAGCTCAGTAACGCCGCAAAGAGAAAAGGAGCATGTGTCCCCCACTCTGCCAATATCCCTCCAACAGCTGGCCCTAATATAAAGCCTGCCCCGAAAGCGGCATTAATCAAGCCAAAATACTTTGTCCGGTCCTTTCCTGTACTGATATCAGCTATACAGGCTGATGCCACTGAGAAACTCGCTCCAGTCATCCCGGCAATCATTCGTCCGCAGAATAACCAAAGTATACTCGGTGCGAAAGCCAAGAAAGCACAATCAATTCCAAATCCTATTAAAGAGCTTAAAAGCACAGGACGGCGACCATAAGCATCGCTAAGATTCCCCAGTATAGGAGCGAATACGAACTGCATAAAAGCATAACTAAAGGAGAGCCAACCACCATACCGCGCAGCGGTACTAATATCAGCCTGCAATAAATCGGTCAGTAATTGTGGTAATACCGGAAAAATAATCCCAAAACCAGCAGTATCTATCGTGACCAGCACGACGATAAAAATTAGAGTATATCTCTGTTTAGATTTCATAATGATGTGACAATAATAAATAAGCCACTATGCCTGATGCATAATGTCTGTTAACAATATTTTAATACATGGAATGCACTTTGATCAGGAGTGATCAAAGTGTATGTCTATAGAAAAGAATAAATTTATTACTGCCGCATAATGA
>JBEBQJ010000276.1:0-3308 GCA_040395455.1 Sphingobacterium yanglingense
AAAACCGGGATCTTGCCGGATTGGCTGAGCATACTGAAATGGCGATACCTTTGGAGATGCAGAGTTGCATCGGAAATTGACCCG
This sequence comes from Sphingobacterium yanglingense, assembly GCA_040395455.1. Taxonomy (GTDB): domain Bacteria; phylum Bacteroidota; class Bacteroidia; order Sphingobacteriales; family Sphingobacteriaceae; genus Sphingobacterium; species Sphingobacterium yanglingense_A. The sequence continues at coordinate 85 of JBEBQJ010000276.1, forward strand.
CGTATAGCACTCCATCCTGTTTGACAAGGCAAGCACCGATTTACATCGATAACGAGCCGATTGAATTCAGAACAAGTGCAACACATTAGTCAGGCATCAAAAATGCGCTTGATCAATGTCCGCTTTTGGCCGATAACGGTCATTCGCAATCGGGACACTTTGGCCAAAAGTTCATGTGTTTCTATTCCGTTCTTGAGTGTTATAGACTCGTATTGGTGTGTATACAGTCAACTTACACTTTCCAACATCTTGGGGATTGCTGGACCAATCACCGACCGACCATAAAAAAATGACCCAGTTTTTCAACGGGCCATTTAACTGTTTGAATTTCTTGGTATTTTGTCGATTTGAACTATCGATTTATGATCGATTAACGACGCCACCATTCACGCGCCACCGGCCCCTTGGAAATTTTCCTCTTTGTAGCTCTCGGTTTGTAAACATCTGAAATGTTTTTCATTTTTGTGAGCTTCGTACATCCTGATTCGATCAACTGAATAAAATCACGAGCATCCGAAAAGTAATTTTTAAAAGCTATACGTACATCGCTACTGGAGTCGGCCCTTACCAGCACAATGTCCCAATTTGGATGTTCATTTTCCAAACGAAAAAGTTCGCGTAGTGCATCTGGTGCCTCTCTGAACGCCTTGTATTGCAATGGCTGTCCATCTGAAAAAATCAAGATAGCATTCTTTTTGTCAGTGTCAGCCTCTGCTTCAGCGTGAAGTGATCGAAGTTTATTTAATAATCCAATTTCCTTATCCAGCGTTAGAAACTCCCTTACCAAGTCCCTGTCCTCCAATTCTGCAAAGCATCCAGTCATTGATTCATGAGCTCTGGAGAGAATTTCGCTGGCTAGGGCCATGGCTTCCAATATCTTGCAATCCCCCTTCTGAAATTTGGGTTGGTTCTCAGTTATCAGCCCGATCACTTCATTGGCAGTGGCCCAGGCATGTTGAACCAGTGTTCTATACTGAATCTCTACATACAGCCCCGCTAGCCGTTTACCTTTTTCAGAATTTACGTCGTACTCGTATATATCGTGTATTCCACGATAGCCGCTCGATTTTGGTTTTTTAATATAATCATATCGATCGGAGTGGTTCTTACGTTTATGCTTGAACTTGGCTTTATGGAAATTTTCGCGAAACTCATACAGCTCGGCGACACTTCTAAAAATTAATCGACATCCTGCGACGTCATCCATGCGCGACAGATTCATCTTTGGTTGGCGTAGGAGTTTGTCAAAGACAGTTTTTCTCCTTTTGTGCCTTTGCGCCACGGTAATATTTTTACCGCGCGCTCTACCATGAAGAATGGCTTGGAAAGTGTTCAACACACCAGCATGAGCCGCTCTCCATTCCTCGATCACTCTCATGTCGTCATCAGTGGCGACACCGATCCTAATGTTATCGCCCGCTCTATTAATGCGAGTCTTCGAGCCGCCGGGAAACTGCGATATTTCTTGTGACATAAACTGTTTCCGATAGGTTGAAATTGAAACTACTGGTTTAGCCTCATATTAAATATCGTGGTTACTCCTTCCCTACTCAAGTAATTCAGGTCAGGTTGATAACTCGGAAGAGTTTAGTAATACCATATTGTTATGTATACATCCAACTTACTCTTGCCAACATCTTGGAAGCGATTGGACTGATCACCGACCTACCATAAAAAATGGCCCAGTTTTTCAACGGGCCATCTAACTGTTTGATTTCTTTATCGTTTTGTTGGTATATCAAGAGCTTAGAAAGCTCTTGATGCACGTATTCAGAATAGTCGATCCCCTGCCTTCGTTTCGACCAACCTTGTAGCGACTCGACCTGATAGTGAAGCGTCCACTTGGACTGCAAAACTTGTGATGGCTGCAAACAGCTCGTTAATTTCGCTTTTGGAAACTGTAATTGCGCTTCCATCTTTGTTAAATCCACTACGGTGGACAATATCGTGTCGTTTTAATAGGGGTTGTTCGAAAACTTTTAAACTTGGCAGTTTTACACCCAATCCATGGCCGAATACCATGGCGACTTGATCAAATCGATGCCAAACCATATTTTGAAGATGGCCCTTGACCCTGTTTCGTAGACCATCGAATTCTTCGAAGATGCTTGATAATTTTATCGATTGTTGCTGGAAGGCTGGCAACATCGTTACGATGTCGCGTAGTGCTTGATTGTCGTTTTCAATCCAGTAATATGCCGTTTCCCACAGGAACGCTTCAAGCGCGCCAATGCCACTACTGAAGACCATCTTTTCAACGACTGCACTTGCGGTTTGATCGCCTTGCAGTGTCAAAACAGTTTGAAATTCCCTCAGCCGATCAGTGAGGCGGCGTAATGGTTCTCCACTTTCTAAATCAAAGTCGAAGCGCTCATCGTAGTCATCGGGGTCAGGATAATAATTTATCGGCGCCCATTCATCACCTACTTCTGAATGTAGTTCGTCAATGACTGTCTGCATGACCGCATCGTCGACAACGCCAGCAAAACGATCCTGAATTTCGTCTGCAGGATCATACGGTCCACCGTGGATAAAAAGGTAGCCTCCTTCTCGTCCGTTATACGGTGTCTCTTCTGCTGGATTACAATATCGAGCACAAAACCACTCACGTATCGCTGTGTGTTGCTCCTCTGGATCAGCTGTACGCAACCATTGATTTTCCGGGTCAAACGGTTCGCCGCTACTCTCCGCTGGAAATGCTTCTGGCGGAAGATTCGCCAACTCACCGCCATACTCTCTGTAGCCGCCCATATCAGTCTCTTTTATAATTAGATAAGTTGATTATAAATCTGGCTACGTGCCGTTCCCTATAGTTTACTTGCGACATTGCTTTGAAGACGTCATAGCTCATTGCGATATCGTCTCGATGGAAGTTTGATTTCGATGGCTTGGTGTGTATACGATCAACTTACACCTTTGATCGTGGTCAAACCCATCAATACTTTTCGACCTACCATAAAAAATAGCCCAGTAATAAACCTGGGCTATTTAACTGCTTGATTTCCGTATTGCTCTATCGGTGCATCAAGATCTTAGAAGGTTCTTGATGTGCCTCCTTCTCCGAATTCATTGAATGTCTGCTTTCTACCCAAAGCAGACGTTAAACTCTGTTAGCAACTTAGGCATAGGAAATTAAGGGCCTACACTATGCGCAGACGTTCTGCGTGTAGGAAGCCCTTTAGTTCTGATCTTCATTACTTTCCTAGGCAGCTAGTTATGCTCTT
>JBEBQJ010000277.1:0-3296 GCA_040395455.1 Sphingobacterium yanglingense
CAGTAGTCTGGAAAGAATTAATCTTTATACAACATAGCCCCTGCAGACTGCAGAGGCTATGTTTAACCAATTATAATTACATAGGAGTTCCCCTACCTAGATTAAAAATATCCAATCTACTTTCTTTTGTTAGATTTTCTAGGAGTACTATAAGTAGTTGATGGACTTTTGGTCGCAGTGGATTTTGTCACATATCTCCCAGTTTCAGCACTTTTATACTGCTTAGACTTGCCAGACTTTGACGGTTTTGTCTGTGCCGAACCTGATAATGAAATACAGGCAGCTAGAATGAAGGTTAAAAAATATTTCATGATTAAGATTATATTAAGCAATATATAAAAAATATAATGATTCAGAACTTCCCTTTTGGTTATGCTGGCACTGACTTCAAGCCGTCGATATGGTCTCTTCCAGACACTAGCAGCAATCCCCCAGGCTGGCGCTTCAATTTTTGAAGTGCCTAATATTCTTCTTTCAGATACTTGAAGCAATCCCTCCTTAAGATCATGCTAGTAAAGAAACAAATAAACATTTACAATGTAGCCCTTGTGAATGGACTAAGGGCAGCCTTTTAAAAAAAACCAATTATGAACCGCCGGCACTGAAAATCTTAAATTATGAATATAAATATAACTTTTATATTATTATTGAACAAAAGAACAGGATCTAGCATTGTAAATATCAACTCGGCTAGTCCTGCTTTTCAAGCTGGGCTATGAATTCCAAATTATGAACAAAACAACTCTTCCCCTAGAGATTTCCTTCCGAACTGATCATTCATCGAAAGCAAAGAAAAAAGGCAATATAGGAAAGCTAACAAACTGTTGACAATTAAGCTGAAACTAGGCACTAAAAAAGAGGATGACTAACTAAAATTTAAAATATCTAACGAGAGGGGGCTTTTTGGAATTTGGCTAAATAATAAGCCACTTTCTACAACAGCTCCTTCAAAATATTCTTCTATTTTTTTATCTTAGCAAGAACCAAGCTTTTTAAATATGGAATTATTATGGTGTCAGTTCTTCATTGACGCTTACAACAAAGGTATTTACGAGTTTTCAAAAGATTTCCTCATACCAGGAACAATACTCTTTTTGACTGTTTATTTTTCAATCTACTTATCAAAAGAAGAATTTAGGCGTCAAGCTGAGAAAGAAAAAAATGATAAATTTGAATTTGATAATGCTACCGCTGAACTGATTAAAATTACGATTCCGAAACTTTCTGAAAAGCTTTCTAAACTGGCTACACTGTTAGAAAAGCAAAATTTGGAACTGTCATATGATAAATTTGAAAACATGATAGTTAACAAGATTGATGAATCATTTTTTACTTCTTTAAAAGAAATTGAATACAAAAACTCTTATTATATTACAAAAAACATACTGCATTTCCCTGAAGAAGATTTCATTAAATATTGGGAAATTATTTCTAACACGCCGCATCGATTTCGACAGATTGAAGAATACTTGATATACGTGAATAACGAGTATAACCGTATCAACACCGAACTCAACAAGCTGACACATAACATCTCTCATAAAACCTCACATATAATACATGATAGATTTGAAACATATTCAACACATGATTTAAACAATATTCAACTTGATGAGTCACGAACAAACTTAGCATATAACATGTACTTAGCTGTTGAAAACTTCCAAAAAGACGAAAAAAACAATCAACCAATAAAAATTAGAAATTTTCTTACGGAACTAGATCAACTTAAAACAAATGAAATTGCAAGTAAAGAGTTGAGTTCAGAGTATGCTCAAGAAGTGGTTTACGCTTTAGGATGTATCCAATCCATAGAAAAGTTATTTGAAGCCACTAAAGGAACCAACCAAGGGTACATAAGACTTTTAAAGGAAAACGCCTATAACCTAAATGCTCTAATAAAATAAGCCTTTAAATCTCCTTGGAATGTCTCCGATGCTATGTTATAGAGCCCTATAAGTTAAACAAATTGGAAATCAAAAAAACAGACACTTTTAAGAAGAACAAATTTAAAATAACCAGTAATAGAATATAAAATATGTCAATAGAAGTAACAGGGAAACAAATTGCCAGTGATAAAATAACAATTAAAGATGTTTTTGGAGAAGACATGTGGTTTTCCATTCCAGATTATCAAAGACCTTATGTTTGGGGTGAGGATCAAATTAGCACTTTACTAGATGACATATCTCATGCGGCTATTAATACGCCCGATAATCAGTATTTTTTGGGTTCACTAGTCTTACATTGTGAACCTAAGAATTTTAATGGGACCAATTACCAAGAAAACAGCGTGCTAGATGGCCAACAACGATTAACCACCTTATACATATTACAAGCTGTAATCAGAGATATAACAAACAGTGAAACAAGAAAAAGTACCTGTAGCAAAGCAATTTTCCAGGAGGGCAATTCAGATGACGGTATACCTGAGCGATTACGTATTGAATTTGCTATTCGAAAAGAGGTTGAAATTTTTATAAATCAGTATATTAAAACTGTTGGTGCCACTCAAAAGATAGAAGAACTAAAAAGTATTGTAGAAAAATCAGCCAATGTATCTATTCGAAACATGGCGAATGCGATATTGATTATAAGTAAGTGGTTTAAAGATGAAGACAATCTAGACATTGATACTTTCTTCCCATACCTAAGACAATTCGTAATTCTCGTATATGTTGCCAGTAGCGAATTGGAGGATGCATTCCGTCTATTTACAGTACTAAATGATAGAGGTATAAAACTGAGAAACAGCGACATACTAAAGGCTCAGAATTTACAAGAAGTAAGTTCTGAACAGAAACAATCCGAATATGCTACATATTGGGAGGAATTAGAAGGAGAGTTAGGTGAAGATTTTGATCAGTTTTTATCCTATATCAGAACTATTCTTGTGAAAGAAAAAGCCCGTCACAATCTATTGAAGGAATTCGAAGATAACATCTACCATCCTAAAAAGTATAATCAAAGCACCAAAAAGTATGAAAAAGCAGAGCCATTGTTAGCAAAAGGTGATGCCACTTTTGATATTATCAAAATGTATAAAAAACATTTTGATATTATTTTCAGTGGCAATAATTATCACATTAATAATAATTGGGCTTTTGATAATCTTATTAGTGTAATGCAGGACACCGCATTATCTGATATTTGGATACCACCTTTACTTGTTTACAGAGAGTACTTTGGAGACTCGAAGATACTAGAATTCTTAAAGTTATTAGACAACAAATTCTCTGGGGATTGGATTGGCAGAGAAACACCTACTAGCAGAATTGAAGCAATGAACGGCGTCA
>JBEBQJ010000278.1:0-3265 GCA_040395455.1 Sphingobacterium yanglingense
AGGAGTTGTATCAGAGTATTGACTATTATGCTTATGAAAATCGATTAGATAACCTTTTCAAAACTAAATAGGATGAACGAGACTAAAGAAACTGGATTTAAACCGAAGAAAAGTGTGGCGCTATCGGGGGTGGCGGCTGGTAATACAGCGCTTAGCACAGTAGGTAAAACGGGTAATGATCTTCACTACAGGGGTTATGATATCTTAGAGCTGGCGGATCGGGCTACTTTTGAGGAGGTGGCTTATCTACTGATCTATGGTGTGCTGCCGACACAGGCGCAGCTGAATACCTATCAGACGCAATTGCTCAGCCAACGGGGATTGCCTATCGCGATACAGAAGGTGCTTAAACAGCTGCCGACGACCTCACACCCTATGGATGTCCTGCGTACCTATGTATCTGTATTTGGGAGTCTGCAACCGGAAAAGGAAATTCATCCTTTGGCAGGTGCGCGCGATATCGCCAATCGGCTGATGTCGTCGATGGGGTCGGCTTTGTTGTATTGGCACCATTTTAGCCAAAATGGACGCGAAATAGCGGTCGAGACGGATGATGCGACGCTGGGTGGACATTTCTTACACCTGCTGCACGGTACTGTACCTCCGGACTCTTGGGTGCGTGCGATGCAGATTTCGCTCAACCTATATGCCGAACATGAGTTTAATGCTTCTACATTCACCGCAAGGGTGATTGCTGGTACCGGGTCGGATATCTATTCGTGTATAGCGGGGGCTATTGGTGCACTGCGTGGCCCTAAGCATGGCGGTGCCAATGAGGTGGCTTATGAGATACAGACGCGCTATGCGAATGCCGACGAGGCGGAAGCTGATATCCGTAAGCGGCTGGCGAATAAGGAGGTGATTATTGGATTTGGCCACCCGGTATATACTATTGCCGATCCGCGCAATGAGGTAATCAAGAGAGTGGCGCGTGAATTGTCGGAAGAGGCTGGGGATATGACGCTATACCTTATCGCCGAACGGTTGGAAAAGGTGATGTGGGAGGAGAAGCGTATGTTTCCGAATCTGGATTGGTATTCTGCGGTTTCTTATCATTTGATGGGAGTGCCTACGGAAATGTTTACGCCTCTATTTGTGCTGTCACGGATTACGGGCTGGTCGGCTCATATCTTCGAACAGCGGCAGGACGGCAAGATTATAAGGCCTAGTGCCAATTATGTCGGACCGGAGAATAGGCCTTTTGTTCCGTTGAACCAACGTTAATTCTTATTTTAATTATTTTAGATGAGCTCGCAAGCTCTGTTTTTACTTTTTCACTCTTTAACTCTTTAACTCTTTAACTTTTCAATATGTCTTTACTATTATCCAATGAAAGGCCGCAGCCTGATCAGGTGCTGTGTGATATCGCTGATTATGTGCTCCAATATAAAATAACAAGTTCTGTAGCCCGTAAGACGGCATTTTACTGTTTCCTAGATACGATGGGCTGCGGTTTTGAAGCGCTGACCTACCCGGCTTGTACCAAGTTGATGGGCCCTGTGGTCGAAGGGACTATCGTACCTCAGGGGGCTAAGGTGCCGGGGACCAGCTATCAACTGGATCCTATACAGGCGGCCTTTAATATCGGTGCGATGATCCGTTGGCTGGATTTTAATGATACCTGGCTTGCAGCAGAGTGGGGCCATCCTTCGGACAATCTGGGGGGGATACTAGCGGTCGCAGATTGGATAAGCCGTACCAATGTGGCTAAGGGAAAGGCAGCACTGAAAGCGGATGTTGTGCTGGAAGCTATGGTGATGGCGCATGAGATACAGGGGGTATTGGCTTTAGAAAATGCGTTTAATAGGGTAGGATTGGATCATGTGCTGTTGGTAAAGGTGGCTTCGACGGCCGTGGTGGGTAAGCTGTTGGGGCTTGATCGTGACGAACTGATCAACGCGGTGTCTTTGGCATTTGTGGATGGGCAAGCGTTGCGCACGTACAGACATGCTCCGAATACCGGAAGTCGCAAGTCATGGGCTGCAGGAGATGCGACATCCCGTGCCGTACGCCTGGCTTTAATTGCCCAGACTGGGGAGATGGGTTATCCTTCGGTGCTTTCGGCTCCTGTCTGGGGCTTTTATGATGTGTCCTTTAAAGGGCAGCCGTTTAAGTTCCAACGGGCTTACGGTTCGTATGTTATGGAGAATATATTGTTCAAGATTTCATTCCCGGCTGAGTTTCATGCACAGACAGCGGTGGAGTGCGCTATGCAGCTGCATCGTGAGTTGCTGGCAAAGGGATATACGGCAGCGGATATCGCCCGTATCACCATCCGTACGCATGAGGCAGCTATCCGTATTATCGATAAGAAAGGGCCGCTTCATAATCCTGCGGACAGGGATCACTGTATACAATATATGGTTGCTGTGCCTTTACTGTATGGACGCCTTACGGCAGAGGACTATGAAGATGCTGTGGCTTTAGATCCGAGGATAGATGTATTGCGCGATAAGATGACCTGTATAGAGGATCCACAATTTACCAAGGATTATCACGATCCGGAGAAACGTGCTATCGCTAACGGTATTACGGTCGAGCTGAATGATGGAACGGTAGTCGCTGAGGTATTGGTCGAGTACCCTATTGGGCATCCGCGACGTAGAGAAGAGGGGATACCGAAGTTGATTGAGAAATATAAACGCAACCTGGCTCGTATCTTTTCGGAGAAACAACAGCAGCAGATCTGTGAAGCTACTTTAGATTACGATACGTTCGTCGCTATGGATGTCAATGATTTGGTAGATTTGATGATGAAGTAGATTATCATCGTCATCGTGAATGGAATGAAGCAATCTCCTTGTTGTAGGGGATTGCTTCGCTTTATGCTATTTTGCCTGTAATGATGGATTACGGTGAGCTCGCAAGCTCGCTCGGTTTGGAAACGGTCTCGTCTAATCTAAAAGCTATAGCTGACTACTTTATCCTCGTCATTGCGAGAGGTAAGATTTTTTACAAAACACAGCGGAGTTTTAATGACAGTGCTCAACGTTAAACCGTCTTTGCGAGAGGTAAGTTTTTTAACAAACACAGCGGAGGTTTAATGACAATAAAAGTAACGTCACCCTGAGTGTAGCGGAGCGGAATCGAATGGGTCTACAAACTGTATAGGATTAATATATAGTTTCTAGATATCTCCACTTCGGTCGACATGACGAGATAGTTTACAAACCGAGCTTGAGAGCTCACTGTAGGTAATCTGTCATTGGTAGGATCCAGCCAGTAGGCGGAGACGAAGCAATCTTAAAAACGGCTTTACGATATA
>JBEBQJ010000279.1:0-3241 GCA_040395455.1 Sphingobacterium yanglingense
ACTTTTATCTATGGTCAACGAAAGGCCTATTCCAAATAATACTGCTGTAAAAAGCACTTGTAAGATGTTGGTCCCTGTCAAAGGACTTATCAAAGTGTTCGGTATAATGTCGAGAACAAAATTTAGAAGGCTAGAGTGCTTTGCATCTTTAACATACTCAGAAACTGCATTGTAATCCAAGGTAGCAGGGTCTATATGTAATCCGTGTCCTGGCCTGAAGATATTGCTAACGAGCAAACCGATTATTAGAGCCAGCGTAGAAAAAGTTAGGAAGTATATAAAAGATTTTCCGGCCACGCGTCCAATCTTTTTCATGTCGCTCATTGATGCGATTCCTGTTGAGACGGTAATGAAAATGACTGGAGCAATAATCATCTTAATCAATTGGATAAAGCCATCTCCTAGGGGCTTCATCATAATTCCCACCTTTGGATAATAGTGTCCTAAAAATACGCCTATTATAATAGCAAATAGAACTTGTACGTATAACAGTTGGAAAAATTTAGGTCTTTTGGGTACAGCATCTGTGTAAGAACTATTGTCGTCAATAATCATAGTTTAAGTTAGGTTTTTTGTTTTTAATGCATACACTAGTCATTCATATGATTATGAATAAAATTAGAATGACATCTTGGAAACGTTACAGATTTGCCGATAAAAGATGCAACACTTTTGTCTTAATTAATATGCATTAAGTGTGTATAATCAGTTATATAAGTAGCAGAGGACAGTTTTGGTTGATTTACAGTTCTCTTCTTTTCATTTACGGTTTCGCAATCTGAAAACAAATCAAACAAATATAAATTGTAAAAGCAAATTATTATTTCATACCTAACAACGTGCGTTATCTGAGAATAGTAGTTGTTTTGTGAGCTGGGGCTTTCCTAGTCTAGTCAAAATAGCTTATTTTTATAAGTATGAGTTTACTTTTCTCCCCCTTAGTATTAAGACACCAGACCCTCCCCAACAGATTGGTGGTCTCTCCTATGTGTCAATATTCAGCATTCGATGGCTTTGCTACCCATTGGCATTTGGTGCATTTGGGACAATTTGCAATCGCCAAAGCGGGCTTGATAATTCAAGAAGCGACATCAGTAACTGCTGAAGGACGTATTTCTTATGGTGACTTAGGCCTATGGAAAGACGAGCACATGTCTCCGCTAAAAGATATAGTAGACTTTGTGCACGGTCAGGGAGGCCTCATCGGTATACAATTGGCACATGCAGGACGTAAGGCTTCAACCGACAAACCATGGATTAGCCGTGCTCAGATCGCTCCAGATGAACCAAACGGATGGCAGACAGTAGCACCTTCTCCTATCCCCTACTATCCGCAAGAAAATTCACCTATTGCGCTCGATGTCGTCGAAATTAAGAAAATAATAGAAGCATTCCGGTTGGCAACCGTACGTGCGATAGAGATTGGTTATGATGTGATAGAATTGCACGCCGCTCATGGGTATCTTATCCATCAATTTCTGTCTCCGCTTACTAATCAACGTACAGACGAGTATGGAGGTTCGTTTGAGAATAGGATACGTTTTCTCCTTGATATTATCACTGCTATACGGCCTGCCATGAAAAATCGCTCACTATGGGTGCGGATTTCTGCTACGGACTGGGCAGAAGGTGGATGGAACCTAGAAGAGTCTGTAGAGCTTGTTAAAATTATGAAAACAATGGGAGTTGAAGTTGTTGACGTTTCTTCGGGTGGAGCAGTGAGACATCAGGAAATTACGGTTAAAGAGAACTATCAGGTTCCCTTTGCGCAACGGATTAAAGAAGATACCGGGCTACTTACAGGGACCGTAGGTCTAATAAAGAATGCAAAACAAGCGGAGCAAATTATCGAACAGAATCAGGCAGATATTATACTTATAGGTAGAGGGTTTTTACAAAATCCTCACCTTGTTCTTCAGTTCGCCCATGAGCTAAAGGTCGACATTCCCTGGGCATCTCAATATGCAAGGGGCAAAGAGACGTTGTAGTTGCTATAGTTTTCCACACCTGAATACAAAGGAGCTTAAAATTGAGTGAATATTGTATATTCGCTCCACACATAAGTCTTCATGGTCACATTCTCTGGTATTCTGATAGCGATTATTATTAGCCTTGGCGCTTTAGTCATAAGGTATAATTATTTAAAAAACAAACAGAAATACGAGGAGAATGAGGCAGATAGAATGGGCTATGCCGAGTATCTGAATACCTATAAAAGACAAATCAATCATATATTCAATACGGTACTTCCGTTTGAAGCAGAATATTGTTCATGGACGACGTTGGATAATAAGCTGAGCTTTATAAGCCAACAGCTTCCAACTTATGCTATCCCCAAAGACCATGAGATGGATTCAAGTCTACACGAGGCATATCATGCGATTGTGTATTATAAGAGCAACGCAAATAGCTTAAGGGAAATACATAACAACGCGTATATCGAGAGTGAGAAGATCAGATTAGCGCGTTATTTTGGTACTCTGTTTGACCATCCTTTGGATGCGCAACAGATGGATGCAATTGTATCTAATGATGATAATACACTTGTTATTGCCGGTGCAGGTTGTGGAAAGACGACTACAGTATTGGGTAAGGTCAAATATCTTCTACACAAAAAACTGGCCAAGCCCAATGAAATCCTCGTACTGTCCTTTGCAAAAAAGAACGTAGATGATTTGAAGGAGAAAAGCGGACAACTAGGAATAGATTGTAGAACATTCCACGCCTTAGGGTACCATATTTTGAAAAGTAAGGGAAAAGAACCTCAGGTAATTACTCCGAATGAAGCCGATGCACTTATTGTAGAGGTTCATCAACAGCTCATCCGAAATCAGAATTATTTAGCGTCATTCAATGATTTTGTACTAAACGGCTTGCGCCCCATTAAAAATGAGAACGATTTCGAATCCTATGCAGATTATATCCAATTTTTGAAGGATAGCGATTTTGAGTCGATTAAGGATATGTTGACTAAGCGTAGGTACTTCGCAAATAAACAGTCCAAAGGAACTATCCGTGTCACCAAGGACGGGGAGCATTGCTATATCGCCAACTTTTTATTTCTTCATGGTCTCTCCTATTCTTATCAAGCAAGCTATCCGTATCTCGGGAATGTAAAACAGAGTGGAACCTGCAGCAAGTGTAAAAATAACTATAAGCCGACCTTTAGTATATATATCAATGGATATGACGAGGATAGTATTAAGTCCTGTCCTAATCCGAAAGAGCACATCATTTTCCT
>JBEBQJ010000280.1:0-3182 GCA_040395455.1 Sphingobacterium yanglingense
CAATTAAATTCGGGTTGTCACTATTTTAAACTTAACGCTTCAATATCACGAGCAAAAAAAGATGTAGGCCATTTTGCATATTTTGCCATCTAGGTCATGATCATACGCTCAAATCATGTGAAATCGAAGTTTAATAATACATGATACCTGTCAATTTAATTGCGGTTTTTTTTTGAAAAAAAATAAGGATTATACACACAGAAAACTAAATAATATATACTAAATAACATGGAGTTATCTATAACAATTTCAATTATAATATCTCTTTTGATTGGGGTTGCAATTGGGAGGTTTTTATTGCAATTACTTTTTAAAAAGCAGGAGAAGAGTGCGAGTGAGAAAGCAGAGAGTATTCTAAAGGAAGCCGAGAAGCAAGCCGAGCATACTAAAAAGCAAAGACAATTGGAGGCTAAAGAAAAATTCCTTCAACTTAAAGCTGAACACGAAAAAGACGTTAATCAACGCAATAATACTATCGCTCAGAAAGAGAACTCAATTCGTCAAAAAGAACAGTCTTTAAATCAAAAATTAGAGAGCATAAATCGCGACAAACAAGAGCTTGATAACAAGAGTAAGAAGTTAGACCAATTGGTTGAGCTAAACGAGAGGAAGAGTGAAGAGGTGGATTTATTGAAGAACCAACATATCCAACAGTTGGAGACTATTGCAGGCCTTACAGCCGATGAGGCACGTGAGCAGTTGGTGGCCTCGTTGAAAGAAGAAGCTCGTTCGCAAGCTATTATCCATATTAAAGATATTGTTGACGAGGCTAAATTGACTGCTTCCAAAGAAGCTAAAAAGGTGGTTATCCAAACTATCCAACGTACAGCTACGGAGTCGGCTATCGAAAATACGGTTTCTATTTTCAATATCGAGAACGATGAGGTCAAAGGACGTATTATCGGTCGTGAAGGTCGTAATATCCGTGCTTTGGAAGCCGCTACAGGGGTTGAAATTATCGTAGACGATACGCCGGAAGCTATTATTTTATCTGGATTTGATCCGGTACGCCGCGAGATTGCCCGTCTAGCATTGCACCGTTTGGTGACTGACGGACGTATCCACCCTGCACGTATTGAAGAGGTTGTAGCCAAGACACGTACGCAGATCGAAGATGAGATTGTTGAGATTGGTGAGCGTACAGCAATAGATTTGGGGATTCACGGTCTTCATCCAGAGTTGATCCGTATGGTAGGACGTATGCGTTATCGTTCGTCTTATGGACAGAACTTATTGCAGCACTCCCGTGAGGTAGCGAATTTCGCTGCTACTATGGCTTCTGAGCTCGGGTTGAACGTGAAACATGCAAAACGTGCTGGATTATTACATGATATTGGTAAGGTGCCAGATGACAACCCAGAGTTGCCACACGCAATCCTTGGTATGCAGTTGGCTGAAAAATATAAGGAACACCCAGATGTATGTAATGCTATTGGCGCGCACCACGATGAGATTGAGATGACGGCGATGATCTCGCCAATCGTTCAAGCTTGTGATGCGATATCGGGGGCCCGTCCAGGAGCTCGTCGCGAAGTTGTGGAGAGTTACATCAAGCGTTTGAAGGAGTTGGAAGCGTTGGCGCTATCTTACCCTGGTGTCGAGAAGACATTTGCAATCCAAGCAGGACGTGAGCTACGCGTTGTGGTAGAGAGCGAGAAAATATCGGATGCACAATCGGAGATATTAGCAGCGGATATTTCTAATCGTATTCAGACGGAGATGACTTATCCTGGACAGATTAAAGTGACGGTAATACGGGAGACACGTTCGGTGTCTTACGCAAAGTAAGAATAAGATGTTTTATAGAAAGCCTCAAAATGAAAGTTTTGAGGCTTTTTTAATTTTTCAGAATAAAATTCGATTTTTTAATGGACACAGCTCTTTTGTGAAGCGATATAAAACTAGTAAAGCTTCTTAATATATAATTGCTCTACTTTCTCCCGTGCCCAGGGGGTTTTTCTTAGGAACGTCAAGGATGACTTGATACTTGGATTCTCATTAAAACATCGTATCGGTATAATACGTCCCAATTCTCTCCATCCATAATATTCGACTAGTGCCTCTAGGATGAAGTCTAGCCTTTTACCATGTAGCGGATTGTTTTTCTGTTCTTGCATAATGGACAAAGATAGTGACTTGTTTTATCATTAGAAATCCATTAGAAATCTTATTTGTACTGATTTATGGATTAATTATTGATAATTTTGTTCTTATTGAAGTAGACTTATGCAGATATTAGTTGTAGAAGATGACAAACGAATCAGTGATTTTCTAATCAAAGGATTGGAAGAGAACGGCTACTTGGTCGTATTGTGCAAGTCTGCAGAGGAGGTTCTGGATTCTTATCTGGGGATTCCTTGGGACTTGATTATTCTGGATGTCATGCTGCCACAGATGGACGGGATACAGTTGGCGCAGACATTACGCTACAAAAAGATATTTGCCCCCATCTTGATGTTGAGTGCGCTGAATAGTGTGCAAGACAAGGTGTCCGCTCTAGATTACGGCGCAGATGACTATATCACAAAGCCTTTCCATTTTGACGAATTACTCTCCCGAATCAGAGCGTTGACCCGACGCACACAGTACCAACAACAGGAGGTACCGGTCAATGTGCTGACTTATGGTAACCTTTCGGTCGACATGAACCAATATATTGTGTCGAGAGAGGGGAAAGCTATTGATCTATCACCCCGAGAGCTCAAGTTATTACTGTACCTTATTGAAAATAAAGACCGTACGGTGACACGTATACAGATTCTTAATGCGGTGTGGGGGATTACGTTCGACAATCAGACGAATGTGGTGGATGTGTACATCTCCTATTTACGAAGCAAAATCGAAAAGGGAGAGGAAAAGTATATCTATACAGTGAAAGGGGTAGGCTATATTTTTAAGACTATTTAAGATGAAATTAAAGCATAGGCTTTCGATTTACTCGGTTTCTATATTCAGTGTAATCACATTGATTATCTCCACAGTGATTTACATCTCTTTTTATGCTGTTATGGAACGGAAAGAAAGGGAGTCCTTGGAGAGTAAGTCTCTACTGGCCGCAATCTATTATTTGGAGCAGGATGAGCTTTCTTTTGTTGAGCATGAGAGTATCAAAAGCCAATTAATAAAGACAATTTCCCGAAAAAATATTATTCTCTTGGATAAGAATAATAAACGTTTTAATG
>JBEBQJ010000281.1:0-3085 GCA_040395455.1 Sphingobacterium yanglingense
ACAGGCGGATGAGATTATAAAAGCCGCTACGCTAAGTTATAGGACCGGAGAGATTGGTTTCGCAGAACTTAGCCAATTTTTGGGACAGGCCATTGCTATTCGTCAGAATTATCTAGATGTGCTCAATCTGTACAATAAATCGGCTATACAGATCAACTACCTGAATAATAAATAACGTGTTAAAAAAAGAGACTATAATGAAACTACGCATAAAAACAATATTACCGGTGATTACGGTCTTACTATTGATAGTGGGCTGTAATAGTAATAAACCAAAAGAAGAGGGAACTGCTGCTAAGGAAGCACATAGTGAGACAGAAGAAGAATCTACTACCATAGCTACTTTAAGCAAGGAACAGATAGCTTCTGTTGGTATCAGCTGGGGGAATATGGAATATAAAGACCTGATGGCTACCATTAAGGTGAATGGCCAGTTGAGTGTGCCCAATAATAACAAAGCAAATGCAACTTCCTTATATGGAGGTGTTATCAAGAGCCTATTGGTCCAATTGGGGGATTATGTGCGGAAGGGACAGACAATAGCTACGATTACGAATCCTCAATATATACAATTGCAGGAAGAGTATCTAACCGTAACGAGTCAGATTGTACTAGCAGGGCAGGAGTTGGAACGTCAGCAAGAGTTGAATGCCTCAAATGCCGGTACGGGTAAAAACCTACAGACAGCTAGGACGACAATGAATACATTGCGCACCCGTAAAGCTTCTCTACAGCAGCAAATCGCGTTGATGGGGATAGATATCAATAGCCTTACCGATTCCAATCTAAAGTCTGTCTTGGTGGTGAAAAGTCCCATAAATGGCACGGTAAGTAATGTGTTTGCAAAGATAGGAAGTTATGTAGATGTATCGTCACCCGTAATAGAGGTGGTAGATAATAGTTTGATCCATTTAGATTTACAGGTTTTTGAAAAGGATCTACCTAAGGTTAAAATAGGACAGGTTATCGACTTTTCTTTAACCAATAATCCAGGCGTTACCTACAAAGCAAAGGTCTTTAGGATAGGCGCTTCATTTGAGAATGAAAGCAAATCAATAGCGGTGCATTGTGATGTATTGGGCGATAAGCAAGGATTGATAGATGGTATGAATACAATCGGTTTATTAGGAGTAGGAGATCGTAAAGCATTGGCTGTACCCAATGAGGCTATCGTAGATGCCGAAGGAAAGTCTTACATTTTTGTCGTGACGGACAAGGAAGGAGAAGCACATCATGATGAAGCAGGACACGAACATCAAGAAGGAGAAGGACATGAGCATCCGCATATAGATAGTAAGCCTGCTGAAGGACAAGTTAATTTTGAGAAGATTGAGATTGCGAAAGGTGTGAGTGAACTAGGCTATACTGCTATAACCCCGGTTCGCGAATTACCTAAGGAAACACAGATTGTAGTAAAAGGTGCTTTCTTTATCAACGCCAAATTGGGCAATACAGGTGGACACGATCATTAATTAAAAAATTGTATATTGTTACTATGGAACATAAACATCGTTATGACGAACAGGGGAGGCAATTATGCTGTAACCAGACTGAAAAAATATATAGTAAGGCAGGCGCAACTGCTATGATCGGCGGTAGAAAAGAACAGGCAGCAGGTTGTTGTACGCATGATACAGAGGAGCATTCCGACGATGATGGGCACGACCATAGTCACGATTTTGAGGGAGGTAGTTATCTCAAGTTATTTATGCCCGCTATTATTAGTTTGGTTTTACTGCTGGTTGCACTGGGCATTGATAATTATTTTCCACAGGAGTGGTTTAAGGGGGCTATACGTATACTATGGTATGTAGTCGCCTATTTGCCCGTAGGGCTCCCTGTACTTAAAGACGCTCTTGTCAGCATCCGCAAGGGAAATTTCTTTTCCGAGTTTTTTCTTATGGGGATTGCTACCTTGGGTGCATTCGCAATAGGCGAATATCCAGAAGGTGTGGCTGTTATGCTTTTTTATGCTGTAGGAGAGAGTTTTCAGACGCTAGCAGTATCTAGAGCAAAATCCAACATTAAGGCGTTGTTAGACCAGCGCCCTGATGAAGCTACCGTGGTACGCGACAAGGTCGCTTCCGTAATCAAAGCAAAGGACGTACGTATTGATGATATTGTGCAACTCAAACCCGGAGAAAAGCTAGGATTAGATGGGGTTCTCCTCAGTGACCAAGCCGTATTCAATACAGCAGCACTGACCGGAGAGAGTAAACCGGACACGAAATATGAAGGAGAGGTGGTGCTGGCAGGTATGATCAATCTGAATACACTAGCCAATGTTCGTATTACGACCGCTTATGCGGACAGTAAGTTGAGTAAGATTCTGGAGATGGTGCAACAAGCCAGTAGCAAAAAGGCTCCTACCGAGTTATTCATTTCTAAGTTTGCAAAGATCTATACCCCTATCGTTGTCTTTTTAGCGATAGGTATTGCCTTGTTGCCCGCTTTATTTGTGTCGGATTATCAGTTTGTAACTTGGTTATATAGAGCCTTGATCTTTTTGGTTATCTCCTGTCCCTGTGCTTTGGTCATCTCTATACCTTTGGGGTATTTCGGAGGGATAGGTGCAGCAAGTCGAAATGGAATCTTGATCAAAGGTTCCAATTTCCTGGATATTTTAGCCGATATTCAAAATGTAGTTATGGATAAAACCGGAACTATGACCGAAGGGGTATTTGAGGTGCAGGACGTAAAGATCACCGCCGGGCTGGATAGACAGGAGATATTGGCTATGGTCAATATCTTGGAAAGCAAAAGTTCACACCCGGTCGCCACAGCAATACACAAGCATGTTGGTGAGTTGGACCATACAATTGTATTAGAGGATGTGGAGGAGATTGCCGGTCATGGGTTGAAAGCTACGGTTAAAGGCAAAGAGCTATTGGTAGGTAACTTTCGGTTGATGGACAAATTTGGTATTTCTTATGACGTCGATCCGCAGGCTATTGTATTTACCGTCATCGCAATAGCTTATGGAAGCCAGTTTGCAGGATACATTACTATTGCCGACCGCATTAAAGAAGATGCCTCGGAGACGATAAAGCGGTTACATAGCAACGGTATCAAAGCTACCATGCTC
>JBEBQJ010000282.1:0-3049 GCA_040395455.1 Sphingobacterium yanglingense
GCCGCTGAGTTTTACCCTGCGCGAACGGCAGACGCTGGCGATTATCGGCGAGAACGGCTCCGGGAAATCGACCCTCGCGAAGATGCTGGCGGGCATGGTGGAACCCACCAGCGGCGAACTGCTGATTGACGATCATCCGCTGACTTTTGGGGATTACTCCTACCGCAGCCAGAAGATTCGCATGATCTTTCAGGATCCGTCGACCTCGCTGAACCCGCGTCAGCGCATCTCGCAGATCCTCGATTTTCCGCTGCGACTGAATACCGATCTCGACGCCGAGGCGCGGCAGAAGCAGATAATCGACACCCTGCGCATGGTCGGTCTGCTGCCGGACCACGTCAGCTACTACCCCCATATGCTGGCGCCCGGTCAGAAGCAGCGTCTCGGCCTCGCCAGGGCGCTGATCCTGCGCCCGAAGGTCATCGTCTGCGATGAGGCGCTGGCCTCGCTGGATATGTCGATGCGCTCCCAGCTCATCAACCTGATGCTGGAGCTGCAGGAGAAACAGGGCATCTCCTATATCTATGTCACTCAGCACCTGGGAATGATGAAGCACATCAGCGATCAAGTGCTGGTGATGCATAACGGCGAAGTGGTCGAGCGCGGCAGCACTGCCGATGTGCTGGCCTCGCCGCTGCACGACCTGACCCGGCGCCTGATCGCCGGCCACTTCGGGGAAGCCCTCACCGCCGACGCCTGGCGCAAAGACGGGAAATAGCTGGCAGGCAACGGCAGGGGCGGCCCTCACGCCGCCCTTGTCATTCAGGTGGAAGGGAAAAGACTCTGCGCCGGCAGCGACCGGCGGTCAAAGCGGCGCAGCGCGTAGTAAAGAACCCCGGTGCCAAACCAGCCTATTATCCATGAGACATCGTTACCGGCGAAGATCCACGTGAGCGAACCATGGAACAACGGGTTCTCAATGAACGGCAACTGGATAAGCACACCGACGATATACAGGGTGATCGCGTACAGGTTCCAGAACCCGTAGCGTTGCTGCGGGTCGCTTAGCGCCGGAATATCGATGGCGCCCTTCGAGATAAGATAATAATCCGTCAGACAGATGGCGCTCCACGGCACGAAGAACGCCAGCAGAAACAGAAGAAAATGCGTGAAATGCTTTAAGAAAGCGGGTTCGCTAAGCAACGCGATAATGCAGGAAGCCGTCACCATCAGCACCACGAATGCAATGCGACACTTTTGCGACAGCACGGTTTGCCGGCGGAAGGCGGAAACAATGGTGGTCAGCGACATAAAGCTGCCGTACGCATTGAGGGTAGTGAAGGTAATTTTACCAAAACAGATGGCGAAATAGATAACCATGGCCATCGCCTGACTCTTACCTAATCCCACCAGATAGCTCACCTCGTGACCAGGGAACGCGCTGCCGGCAATGGCCGCTGTCAGAACCCCGAGCGTCATCGACGTTTGGGTACCCAATACGGTGCCGAAAAACACTGAGCACCACGTTTTCGTGGCGGAAACATCGCGTGGCAGGTAGCGCGAATAGTCGGATACATAGGGGCAAAAAGCGATCTGCCACGATGAGGAGAGCGATACGGCTAATAAAAACGTCGGCAGCGAAAAATGGTTATTGTGCGCGAGCGCACTGAGATCGGCTGAAAGTAGCAGCGTGATGAACATATAAACGAAGGCGAGAATTCCGACGATACTCGCCAGTTTGCCCAGCTTGTGGATCACCTTATAACCGAGGACGGCGATAACGATAATAATCGCACTGAATATCAGCATCCCGGCTACGTGGCTGATATTCAGTAGTTTGGCCATTGCCTGCCCGGCCAATACGGTGCCGCTGGCAGAAAAACCGATATACATGACGCAAACCAGCACCAGCGGCACCACCGCGCCAAAAACCCCAAACTGGGCGCGGCTAAGGATCATTTGCGGAAGTCCCAGTCGCGGTCCCTGCAGCGCATGCAGAGACATCACCGCCGCCCCCAGCATCTGACCGACCAGCAGCCCGACCAGAGACCACACTACATCGCCGCCCAGCACAACGGCTAAAGCGCCAGTGACAATCGCCGTAATTTGCAGATTGCCGCCAAACCAAAGGGTGAACTGGCTAAAAGGGTGTCCATGCCGTTCGCTTTCCGGGATGTAATCAATCGACCGCCTTTCACTCATTCCAGCATAATTGCTCTTTGACTGCCCGTCTGTAGACGAAAACGAAGACATAGGTTCCTCACTCAAGTTATTAATATCACCTCACTCAATCGTTCTTGTATATACAAGCATTGACAACTCACCGCCTTGCATGCACTCTCATTTTGTGACGAATATGTAAAATATTTGTATTGCAGAAAGTTACTAAACTAGCTCAAGGCGGTGCTTATTGTTGACGCCGGAAGCGATTAACTAAGGTATGCTGCCCATGATGGTCCCTTTTCAACTTTCGACGCTCCCCGTCACGCCGTGGAAAAACGGCGGCGGAGAGACGCGCGAAATCATCTGCGTACCCGCTCCAGATGCCCCTTTTCTCTGGCGAGCGAGTATTGCCACCCTGCAGGCGGATGGCCCTTTCTCCCCCTTTCCTGGCGTCGACCGGGTCATTACTCTGCTGGCGGGGCAGCCGCTACGGCTGTGTGGCGAGAATATCGACCAACCGCTGGCGCTCTGGCAGCCGTGGGCTTTCCCCGGCGAATGGGCGCTGTCCAGCGTCGGGATCGTTGCGCCAGGGCTGGACTTCAATATCATGACTCAGCGCGGGCGCGCGTCGGCGACAGTTCAGGTCGTTAGCGACCTGCAATGCCCTGCCAGCGAGGGGGTCGCTTATGTTCTACAAGGCGAGTGGGATCTGGCCGGGCGACGCTGCGCGGCCGGCAGCGGCCTCTGCTGGCGCGGTGGATCCCCGCGGAATCTGCGTCCCGTGGGCAGCAATGGACGCCTGCTGCTGGCGGAGATCGCGCTCAAATAATCGTCAGGAGAGATGATATACTGCAGCTATCGCGATGTACTTTTGCCCCGCGCGGCGCGGACCGGCTGAAAAATATCGTGACACAAGGGGTCGTCAGTGGGATATAATTCCCGGCTA
>JBEBQJ010000283.1:0-3006 GCA_040395455.1 Sphingobacterium yanglingense
AAGAAATGGCACATAAAAAAGGTGCGGGTAGTTCCAAGAACGGCCGTGAGTCACATAGTAAGAGATTAGGCATCAAGATTTTCGGTGGTCAGAAAGCTATCGCTGGTAACATTATCGTTCGCCAACGTGGTACTGTACACAATCCAGATGCTAACGTAGGTGTTGGTAAAGACCACACTTTATTTGCTCTAGTTGATGGAACAGTTGTTTTCCGTAAAAAAGCAAATAATAAATCTTATGTTTCAGTAGTTCCTGCTGAGCAAAACTAAGGTTTAGTTTAATCCTATTTGAAAGCCGCTAAGTGTTCCTTGGCGGCTTTTTTTTCTGAAAGTGTTTTGTTTTCAATGGACATGACGAACCCTCGAGACATTTTCACAACTATTTAGATTGTTATTACAAGAGGGTTTGTTTTACTATAGAACATATTGATGAAAACATTCAATGATTTAAAAATCAGCTCGCCTATATTGGCCGCTGTAGAGGCGCTGGGATATGAGAATCCGACACCTATCCAAGAGCAGGCTATTCCTGAGGTGCTTAAAGGGAAGGATTTGTTGGGGTGCGCACAGACTGGTACAGGCAAGACTGCTGCTTTTGCAATACCTATTTTGCAATTGCTTAATAATAATAGGCCTCAGGGGCTTAAGCGCGGTACCATCCGCTCGTTGATTCTGACCCCAACGCGTGAGCTGGCAATACAGATTGGTGAATCTTTTAGTGATTACGGTAAGAATCTAAAATTAAGACATACCGTTATTTTTGGTGGTGTTAATCAGTTCAGCCAGGTCAATGAAATTCGTCAAGGGGTAGATATTTTAATTGCGACTCCAGGTCGACTTTTAGATTTAATGAATCAGCGTATCTTATCGATCAATCAGATAGAAATCTTTGTATTGGATGAAGCAGATCGGATGTTGGACATGGGGTTTATACACGATGTGAAGCGTGTGTTAAATGCTATACCGGATAAACGCCAGACTTTGTTTTTCTCAGCTACTATGCCTAAAGCAATACAGTCCCTGGCGGACAGTATCTTGACAAACCCTATCAAAGTTGAGGTGACTCCTGAATCTACTACCGCAGAAACCATTCAACAGACTCTGTATTATATCGAGAAGGCGAATAAGCCGAAGGCATTGATGTATTTGTTGAAAAAAGAAGTAGATGATAATGTTTTAGTCTTTACCCGTACCAAACACGGTGCAGATCGATTAGTGAAGCTACTGCATAGACAAGATATTTCTGCAGCAGCCATACACGGTAACAAATCTCAAAATGCACGTCAGAATGCGTTAGAAGGTTTCAAAAAGAAAGAGATTCGTGTTTTGGTAGCTACAGATATTGCAGCAAGAGGAATTGATATTGATCTTTTAAAATATGTCATCAATTATGAAATCCCTAATATGCCTGATGCTTATGTGCATCGTATCGGGCGTTCTGGTAGGGCGGGAGCAGAGGGCTTCGCGATTTCGCTTTGCGATGTAGAGGAGATTCCGTACATCAAAGATATACAGTTTACCATTGGCTTTGAGCTTCCCGTAAAACGAATGGAAGACCTGAGTATGTCTCCACAGTTTCTTGCAAAGGCGACGTTGGAATCTGGTAAAGGAAAGACTAAAGGGAAGGCGGAACAGCCTAAGCCAGGTGCAAAGCCTGATTATCGCCATAAGAAGAAAACTTCGTCAAATGGTCGCGGTCAGTCTTCAGGTGGACGGGGACAATCTTCATCAGATGGTAGAGGAGGGGCTTCTTCAAGTAGAGGACGTTCTTTTGGAGGTAAGCGCGGATCTGGCAATTCAGGGAAGACATTTTAAGGAAAATAGAAAAGGGCAGATTTTTTTAAATCTGCCCTTTTTAGTTGTGGAGAATAACGGATTCGAACCGATGACCTCTTGCCTGCCAGGCAAGCGCTCTAGCCAACTGAGCTAATTCCCCATTAGCTGATGCAAAGATATAAAAATATTAATCTGTTGCAAGTGTAAGCTTAAACTTTCCTCTTATCCCTATACGAATAGGTTGCGTATGGTAAAAAGACAGTTAAGAAACTTATAGGGCCTTACTCCGTACTCTGCAGTAACTGTTTTTCATATAGTTCTGCATATTCTCCATTCGCTGCCAATAGGCTGTCATGGTTTCCTTCTTCTATTATTTTTCCATTTTCAAGAACGATAATGTGGTCTGCGTTCTTTATTGTGGAAATACGGTGCGCTATAAATATTGTTGTTTTGTTTCGCATGATACGTCCCAGGTTGTGCAGTATCTCCTCTTCTGTCTTAGTATCGACAGCAGAAAGGCAGTCGTCAAATATCAGCATTTGAGGGTCTTTTACCAATGCCCGGGCGATAGACAGCCGTTGTTTTTGACCACCAGAAAGTGTTAGTCCCCGTTCACCTATGTGTGTCTGAAAGCCCTCTTCAAAAGCAGCGATGTTTTCATACACAGCAGCATCTTTTGCTGCTACTTCAACTTTGTCGATTTCACAGGTGTCCAGACCGAAGGCAATATTATTGGCAATAGTGTCCGAGAATAGAAAAACCTGTTGTGGAACAAAGCCTATCTGATGGCGTAGCGACTTTATGTCCAATTCTTTTATGTCATTTCCATCAAATGTTATTTGGCCTTGGTCGGCGTCATACATCCTTAGGAGAAGGTTGGCCAATGTCGATTTTCCAGAGCCAGTCTTCCCGATTATCGCTAGCGTCTGTCCTGCTTTTATATCGATGTTAATATTGTTCAGTGCTTGAATACCAGTCTCGGGATAGGTGAATGATAGGTTTTTGATACGTATATTTCCAGCGAGTTGATCTGTTATTTTTCCACTGATGATTTCTGGTTTTGTGTTCAAAAACTCATTTATCCTTTTTTGAGAGGCTGCAGCTCTTTGTATAAGCGAGGTTACCCAGGCTAATGCCATAGCGGGAAAGGTAAGCTGATTTACATACATGATAAACTCTGCTATATTACCGGCAGTGATCGTTCCTTTGTTGACTTCGATACCACCTATAT